>JBBFMI010000044.1:0-11213 GCA_037478635.1 Candidatus Geothermincolales bacterium
GCAGATCTACCACGGGGCCATGGTGGGCGGCAGCGCCACCATAGGCGAATACGCCCAGATCGGCCTCAACGCCGTGGTCTGGAACCAGGACATACCTCCCTATGCAGTGGTGGTGGGCAACCCGGGGAGGGTCATAAAGATCGCCGGAAAGCGGGTGAACCCGGACGATTACCGGGACTACAAGTACGATCCCTCCGACTACAAGGGTCCCCTGCCCGGGCACGACCCGGAGAAGGTGGAGAGGAGCATGGACTGGACCGACCCGGGAAGCTACGGGGGGAAGGCCTGAGGGATAGACAGCTCTCGTGGCTCGTTCACCCTGAGGCGTTGTGGCCCTTGCCGGGTTGCGCCGGGGCAATGATCCGGGCAACGATGAAGGACCCGCCTCGCCCGGCGGGTCCTTCTTGATATACCCCCCTACCCCTCTTCCCGCTCTCCGGGAAAAACCCAGGGGTAAAGCCCGGACCCCGGAGAAAGGAAACGGTCCCTCAGTAGGCCCCGTTGGAGGTGAAGATCGCCAGCACCGTCCGCAGGATGATCTTCAGGTCGAGCCACAATGACCACTTCTCGATGTAGTAGAGGTCGAGCTTGATCATCTCGTCGAAGGGGAGGTTGCTCCGCCCGCTCACCTGCCAGAGCCCGGTGATGCCCGGCTTCACGTTGAGCCTCTGGCGATGCCAGTCCTTGTACTGGTTGACCTCCTCCTGGATGTGGGGCCTGGGGCCCACCAGGCTCATCTGGCCGGCCAGGACGTTGAACAGCTGGGGCAGCTCGTCGATGGAGAACTTCCTGATCCAGCGGCCCACCCGGGTAACCCGGGGGTCTTCCTTCGCCTTCCAGCAGAGCCAACCGTGCTCTCCCCGGTAGGTCTTCACCAGTTGCTCCTGCATGGCGTGGGCCCCGTCCACCATGGACCGGAACTTGAGGCAGTTGAAGGGCTTTCCGTCCTTTCCCACCCGCCGGTGCTTGAAGAAGACGGGACCGGGAGAGTCCAGCTTTATGGCGATGGCGGTCACCAGGAGTATGGGCCAGGTGACGAGGAGGAGCAGCGTGGCCAGGACGTAATCCTCAACCGCCTTGAGCACCCTCTTGTAGCCGTCAAGCTTTTTCTCCCGCAGCTTTATCAGGGGGATCCCGCCGATCTCGCTCACCAGTATCTCGTTGGTTATGACCTCGAACAGCCTGGGGATGATGGAGCACTCCACGCCCAGGCGGTTGCAACGGCTGGCCAGGTCCAGTAGCTGCTGGGCGTCGCAGCTGCTAAAGGCGATGATGACCTTCTCCACGTAGAAGTCGCGGATCACCCGGGCGAGGTCGTCCAGCTTGCCCAGGACGCGCAGGTCCCGAAGCTCCTCTTCCTCGAAGGCGGTGTAAAGGGGGTCGTCGTCCAGGAAGCCCACCGGCTTCAGCCCGAAGCAGCGATGCTTCACCAGCTTCCTGGCGACCTCCTTGCCCACCTTGCCCGCGCCCACTATGAGGGTGTTCCGCTGCATCACGTCGCCCAGGCCGGTGACGCGGGCGGTGACCTGGAGGAAGAGGCGTTCCATGAAGATGAGAAAGATCAGGGAAGACCAGAAGAAGGCCAGGAAGCCCCGGTCCAAAACGGAGATGTCGAGCAGGAAGGAGACGACCAGCAAGGAGACGACGTAGGCGTTGACCGCCCCCAGTATCCTGGGCACCCGGTCCAGGATCTTGACGAAGTTCTTGACGTCGTACATCCCCACCGATTTGAGGGAGATCAGTAAAACGGGGGAGATGACCATCGGGCTCGCCAGGAGCACTCCGAAGGGCGGGACGTTCTCGGGCGGGAAGAGCGAGGTCACCCAGGGATGGGAATACCTGAGCCAGTGGGCGAGGGCCGTGGCTCCCGCCACCGCCCCCAGGTCGAAGAGGACCCTCGCCCCCACCCGCAGGGCCACCTCCCATTTCTTTCGGGGAGCGACCGCGGGCGGCGTTACCACGGGCCGGGCGAGGAGGTGTTCCAGTTCCTCGTCGGTGATGATGGGGGCCTCGATCACGGCCCTTCCGTTCTTGCCGTTTCCCCCGTTCTTCCCGTTGCCGTTTCCCGTTCTCTTGAGGATGTCGATACCCCTATGCTCGCGCCCTCTTTTCGTGAGCTCCTTCTCCATGTTGCCCCTCCGTTTCGTCGCCGGACAGCCTCACGAGGTATCCCCTTCTTGTCGCGTCGCCTCGGTCCTTGAATTCCGCGTAGGTCCTCTCCACGAACCGCCTTATCCTCTCCTGGAAAACCGGTAGGTCGAAGGCGAGAGCGTGCTTCCTTATGGTTTCCGGGTCGAAATCCTCGGGACGGAAGGTCCTCACCGTTTCCACCAGGGTTTCCACTTCCTGACGGTCGAAGAAGACGCCCGTCTTTCCCTCCACCACGGTCTCGGTGGCCCCGCCGGCGCGGTAGGCGATGACCGGCCTCCCGGAGGCCATGGCTTCCAGGGGGACTATCCCGAAATCTTCCTCCTGGGGGAAGATCAACGCCAGGCAGCGGGAATAGAGCTCGGCCAGCTCCGCATCCCCCACCCGTCCCAGGAACTCCACGTTCGGGCGGGCCAGGGAGCGCAGGCTCTCCAGCTCGGAGCCGGTGCCCACGACCTTGAGGGGCAGTCCCAGGCGGTTGAAGGCCTCCACCACCAGGTCCGCCCTCTTGTAAGGTATGAGCCTCCCCACCAGGAGGAAGTAATCGTCCACCCTTTCGGAGACGCGGAAGAGGGAGGCGTTCACCGGCGGGTATATGACCTCCGCTTCCCTCCGGTAGTATTTCCTGATCCTGTCGGCCACGTGACGGCTGATGGCCACGAACACGTCCACCCTGTCCGCCGCGCAGCGGTCCCACACCCTCAGGTAGTTGATCATGAAGGGCATGAGGGCCCGGGCCAGAGGGTTGAGGGGACCGAAGCGGGGGTTATCCAGGTAATGGTGGTATCCGCTCCAGTAGTAGCGGATGGGGGTGTAGCAGTAGCAGATGTGGAGGGTCTCCGGCCTGGTCAGCACCCCCTTGGCCTCGGCGTGGCAGCTGGATATCACCACGTCGAAACCGGAAAGGTCGAATCGCTCGAAGGCCACCGTGCGCAGGTAGGGGAACAGCTGATGCCTTTTTCTGGCCAGGGGTATCTTCTGGAGGAAGGACGTCCTGACCTCGGCGCCCTTCAACTGGGGGAATTCCTCCGGGACGAACACCGAGGTGTAGATGGGGGCCTCGGGATAGAGTTCGTGCAGGGCCAGCAACACCCGCTCGGATCCCGCGAGGTTGGTGAGCCAGTCGTGCACCAGAGCTATCTTCATGCCCATCCCCCGTGCCGTTGGCCAGTCGAGTCCGAGGACAACGTCTTTGTTTCCCGCTCCCCCTGTGCAGGATGACTTATTAAGCGATAACCTGCCGAATGCTCTATAGTTGATGGATCATGCAAGGGAAACGGCAGGAAGTAATGCCATTTGCCTCCACGTATTCGCTTCCTGTGACCCCCCATTGTCATTGCCTCCCGGTTTTTGCCTCCCGTTCAAGAAAGTCTATCAAAAAGGAAAACAGGAAGCTAAACGTCAACGTCTTCGAGGATCTTCGCCAACCGCCATAACAGCCTTTCTCGCAGCCGCCTCACCACCGTGAATGTCGTTCAGCCCGCCTCGTGCAAAACAACGTTTACTCTTTACGAAAATATATATCCAAAAAAATAATGTACGAAACATTCTTAACCGAACAGTAACAATTTTACAGGATTTTTCAGCCTTCGGCAACCTGTTTGAAGGCCCGTTTTCGGACATGGTCAGCCCTCGCCTTCTTCCTCGAGCCCCTCTTGGACCTGGGATTTCCGAAGTATCCGTGATACGGGCCGGGTCGGGATCCGTGACCGGATGGCTTTCTTATCGGAATCCTCCCTTAAGCTGCACTTTTTAAGAGTTTAGGTGCCGCTATCACGCGGCCTTTAAGGCCGTTTCTCGCCCGTCACGGGTGACGCGGGACCGCGCCAGGTAAGCGTTCCCTGGATTTCCTGCGGGACGGGGGAATGCCGAGAGAGGTTAGAGGCCTTGCGGGGCCCTATTGATTCATGTGATGGGTTTTCGATGCTTCGGTCTCTTACGCGGGTAGGTAAAGGGGCAGGGCGGCCACCTCGCCGGCAAGGACCAGCTCGGTCTCTTACGCGGGTAGGTTAAGGGCTGCCTGTCAAAAACGTTAATATCTCCCTCGTTCATCCGAGGCGGTCCCAGCAATGCTTTACAAGTCCGTTTCCCGCGTCAATGAGTCTTCCGGGCCAGGGCGTTCCAGTGCCAGGGAAGGCGGCGCAGGAGAGGAAGCCTGCCCAGCCGGTCGTCCAAGAACGCGAACGCGGCCTCCAGGGGATACAGCTTCACGTTGAACGGGAGCCTCTGGGAGAGCTCGGTGCAGGCGAAGAAGAGGGCCGCCGAAAGGTATCCCGCGGGGAACAACCGGCACTCGTCGAACCCGGCCTGGGAGAAAAGCCGTTCCAGCTCCCCGCCGAAGAAGCCCTCCGTCTCCTTGTCCGCTTCCGAGACCATCTCGTCGCTCAGGATCTTTTTCCCGGTCAACCTCTCCACCGCCCGGAGGACCTTTTTCCCGAGGGGATATATGGTCTTGGACTGCCAGCGGTTGGGCTCGGTCCCCAGCACCAGCACGCCTCCCGGTTTCAGCACCCGGTGGGCTTCCCGCAGGGCACGGAGGGGTTGGGAGAGGTGATGGAGGGAGGCCACCATGAGCACCCCGTGAAAAGAGGCGTCGGCGAAGGGGAGGTTCTCGGCGTCGGCCAGCAGGTGCAGGGAAGACCGGCCGAAACCACCCCAGAAGTGAAGGTCCCGGGCCTCTCGCAGCTGGCCCGGCGAGATGTCGGTGGCCACCACCCGGTATCCCATCCTCAGCAGTTCCAGCCCGTCGTGGCCCAGGCCGCACCCGCACTCGAGGATCACCGAGCCGGGCGGGAGGTCTCGGAAAAGCTCCAGGAAGGCACGGTGATAGTGCCTGTAGAAGGGGCTGCGGTGCCAGGTGGAGTGCATGCGCAGGTAGTAATCGACGTTCTCCGTGTAGTGGGTCCTTTCCTGGGCCTTGATTTCCTCCAGGCTGGAAGGCGTGAGGTCCGGGAGGCCGCCATTGGTCCCGTAGCCCGCCCCGCATCCGGAGCAGGTAAGGGTCCCGCTCCCGGCCTCCCCGGGGGTTTCCGCGGGAAGGGCTCGGGGTAGCTTCAAGCCGCAGGCCGGGCAGGCCAGGTCGGGAGCCCAGTCGGGAATATCGATCATGGTCGGGGGGTTGTTCTCGTGCTCCGGTTCTTTGTTATCGCCCGTGCGACCTGCAGGGTATGCCATGCCTTCCTCCGTCTATTCCCTTCCTCGCGGGTTTTTGCGCTGAGACCGTCGAACCGGTTCCTGGACTGGTCCCAGGGGATCCATCTATTCCCGGCGGGAACCCCTGACCCGGCCCCGGGGCAGGATGTCAACCACCGGCGGCGCTTCACGTCGTCTTCCAGCTTTGGGTCCCCGGGGAGCGCATCCTCGAGATCCGCCTTCTACGCTTGTCTTTTGAAGCCTCCCCGCCAGGCAACCCCGGTTTCAAGGGCCGTCCGTGAGTCGACTGGCGCGGCCAAAAACTCCCATCACGTCCCGGCCGGTTCCTCGCCCTCCCCTTTATCCCGGGAACCCAGTTTCTCTGCCAGTTTCTTCCCCTTCTCCCACCAGTGCCAGAGCCCGAACCAGCTCATCCACTGTTCGGGCGCCGTCCGTATCATCCTCTCCCCGGCCAGCGCCACCTCCTGCATGATCCGGGGTATCTCCTCCCTCTTGTCCCGTTCCGGGTGGGGGAAGATGGGTGGATAGAACACGAGCCGGTTATGGACCAGGTCCTTACCCCGGAATAGCGCGAAGGGGACGATGGGGGTTCCCAGTTGCAAAGAGAAGTGGGCCAGGCCGGTGGCCAGCGCGGCGGGTTTCCCGAAGAAGGTCACCAAGCCGCTGCCGTCCACGTCGAAGGTGATGCAGGCGCGCTTCCCCTTCTCGAGGTGTCTACGGATGCGATTGAGGGTGTCTTGCCCGGCCCAGAACACGGGGTTTTCGGGGTCCGCCCCCAGGTCGTAAGCTTGGCGGGCCATGGTCTCCACGTAGCGGGGCAGGGGGGTGTCCTCGGGATAGTACATCACGGGGGTGTAGGGCTTGCCCATGTGGTAAAGGACGGCGTGGAGAATGGGATACATGCCGATGTGTCCGGTGGTGAACAGCACGCCCTTGCCCTCTGACTCGGCCTTTTCCAGGTTTTCCCATCCCTCAACCTGAAGGTTGTCCATGATCTCCCCCTTGTGCTTGGCCATGAGGAAGAGGTCGAGCATGGGGAATATGGCCGCGGCGCACACCTCCCGGGCGATGCGTCGCACCTCCCCGGGGGCGAGTTCGGGCATGGCCTGCCTGATCTTCTCCTGGAGGCGTTCCCTCATGCCTCGCCTGGCCCAGAACACGGCCCCGCCCAGCAACCTGAATACCTGGTAAAAAAAGGAAGCAGGTAGCAGCATGAAGAGGAACTTGCTCAGGTAAAAGAGGCTTATCAACGCGGTTTCAAGTGCGCGGAAGAAGATATTGGGTCTCTTTTCGCTCGGGTTTTCGTTCTTGTTCCTCTTACCTTCGCCCCTTTCCAACTCGTTCCCCCCTTGGTATCAGTACGTGCTTCCTGCGGGATCCTCCTCCGGTTGGCGATGCCCCTTCCCCTTGGCCCGGCCGCTCGCCTACCCGGTTTCCGGCGATTGCGCTCCCCTCGCGTTATTTTACTTAACCGGCCTACGCCTTTTTTCGTCTTCCAGCCACCCTCGAGCGGGGCAGGAACCGGATGCCCCACCTATCACGCGGATCTGTCGCTTGCCCGACCTCCCTTTACGCGGAAGGCTCACCGTGAACTTCTCCCGCATTTCTCACGAGGGGATGAGGCTCTGGGCCAGCTCGCTCGCCTCCTGTATGAGCTGATTGGCCTGGTCGAGATAGCTCAGGTCGCTGGTGGCGATGGCTTTCAGATACAGGTCGCAGGCGGCAATGTACTTGTCGAAGATGGTCAGGCCCTTCTGGCGCAGCGGCTCCAGCTCCGCCGGGAGGGGGGTGGAGGCCACCTGGTTGCGGAGGTTAACGAGCATGGTCTTGGTCTCGCTGATCTGGTTGGCCATCTTCATCCCCGTGACGATGTCCTGGCCCATGGTCTGGATGTTCTGTTGTAGCGCACGGAGGCTTTCCATCTGTTCCTTGGGGATGGCGGCCTGGATGGGCTCCAGCCCCTGCGCTTCCTGGGCCTTCCTCAGCTCTTCCGCCGAGGCCTGGGCCTGCTTCTCCAGCTCCGCCTGGTGCTCCGGGCTGTAACGGGTTACATACTCAATGCGGTAATTGCCCGCTTCCTTCGCGTCCACCAGGGCTGTCTGGGTGTTGTCCTCCCAGATGGTCCCGTCGATGGGATCCCACACGATGGTCCCGAATCGCACCTCCACCTTCTTAGGGCTGGTGGCCAGGAGGAAGACCAGCACCGCTGCCAGCACGGCCAAGGCCCCACCGCCCAGCTGTATGAGCCTCCGCCACTTCCTCCCCAGGGACCCGTACCAGACCAAGAGTTTTTTCATCTCCGTCTCTACCTCGACCTGCCCGTTACCCGTTACCGCCGAAACAGCTGCAAGTCCATGATACCAGCAATGCCACCTCCGCGTAATCGGCATATCCGGTCCCGTTTTGCCGTCGCCGGAATCGGATTGGGGATGTTGAGTGAAGAGGATGCCGGATCGCCACGGGGCGCGGTCAGAGGGGAATGAGCTCTTCGCCCGTGGGAGGGGACGCCGGGAGTCTTCGCGTTTTTCCTGGAAAAGACCTCTCCCGGACGAGTGGTTCGAGGCTCCCGGACGAGTGGTTCGAGGCCGATCTGCGTCCCAGGGCGGGGTTTTGGGCCTTTAGCCATGACTTGCCCTCGGGAACTGTGGGCATCCGGAGGTCTGGATGACCCGAGCGCTCCGCGCGGTCCGATGGGATGTGAGATAGCTCATGGGATATGGGCCAGGGATGGCGGAAAATACGGTGAGTGGAGAGGTTCATTGAAGACGGCCACCTATGGGAAAGTGATAAGAACGCATTGAAAGGAGGAAGGAAGCATGCCCATATTCGAGTTCCGCTGCGAGGATTGTGGGCATCGATTTGACGCCTTCTTTCGAAGAGCGGAGGAGGCGGACGAGGAAAGAAAAAAATGCCCCAAGTGCGGCTCTTTTAAGGCAAGGAAGCTTTTCTCCGTCCTGGGCCTTGGGGGCGGGTCTTACCGGGGTGATTCCAGCTGTTCCACCCGTCCGACCTGAAAGCCCTGGTAGGGCCCGGAGGGCCTAAAGTGACCTAAAGTGAATTAACGGGACGAAGCGGCCTCCCGGTGCCGGGAGGCCGTCGGTTTTTATTCATACTTGGAATCGGCTTTCTGACCGGGTTTAACGGGATTCCCGTGATCCGCCCATGGGTGGCGACCCTTTTTAAAACCTATTACTCGAGACGGCCATTGACCGACAGAGCACGACCAACACCCGATTTTCACCCACCGGACCCCGCCGTTTTGCTGTCTTGTCGGGATACGCTAACGCCTGCTCGGCTCTAAGCCATTCGAAGCCGGGATTATAGGGCTGGGCGGAATATGCTCCCGTGAACACTCACCAGGTACTCGACCCGATCTTCCGGGACTTCCCGGGTCAGCGCGCCGTTCGAGTTGAAAGGGGCTTTTCCGGGATGCCCGCGAGCCCTGCGCGGTATCCGTCGGGTTGTCCCGCTGCCACTGGCGGACCGGTCCCGGGGAATCGAGCAGAGGGGATCTTGAGGCACGGAGCCCGATCCGCGGGAGACGGTGCGGTGGATGTTGGAGGTCTCCGGTTATCCTCTCGTTCACGTCCCAGGTTAAAAAAGAAGGTTCCTAAGAGCGGACGGGGTTCTCGGAAGCCCTTCCCTTCAGGATCACGCCCCGTGGATCCCGAGGCCTATATGGATGCCGAGGCTATTCGCGGCGGCTCTTTACGCCTGGAACTCGCCTGGGCAACCGCAGGGTCTCCATCGAGGACAGCCGCGGGCTTCTCCGACAGTGGGTTTGACAACGAAAGACCCCTTTGCTATGTTGTTCGAAATGAAAAGGATGCAATTTGCAAATAGCTGTCTTTTCGGTTCGATCGGCCCTCGGATGGAATAGAGTCAAGGTGGGCGGGTATGAAAAAGGAGGATTTCACGCAGCTTCTGGCGGAGACGGTGGAGGCGGTCTTCTCTTTCCTGCACCAGCGCTACGCGTTTTTCAGCTCCGTCTTCCGGGAGTACGGCCTCAATTACCACCAGTACGGGGCCTTGATGTTGGTCTACTTGGAAGGGAAGATCAGCGAGGGGGAGCTGGCCCGCCTCCTCTTCCTCAACCCTTCCACGGTGAGCCGGATGGTCTATGCCCTGGAGAACGAGGGATGGGTCAGGTGCGAAAGGAAGGAAAGGGACCGCAGGAAGGTCTGGGTCTCCCTCACCCCGGAGGGCAGGAAAAGGTTGGAAGCAATAAAGAGAAAGCAGGCGGAATACCTGGCCGAGCAAGTGGAGGCTCTGGGTCCGGAGGAGAGAGAGCGCATGTACGAGCTGGCGGCTGCGGTCAATCGGGACCTCAGGATGCTCGTATCCCTTTACGAGGGAAAAACCGACCGTACCCGGGAGGGGTGAGAAGCCATGAAGAAAGCTTTCGGGTGGATGGCTTCCGGCAGCGTTCACAGGCCCTATATTGCCATTGCTCTGGTGCTCCTTATGACCGTCGTCCTGGGGGCCGGCATCTTCAGGCTCCGGATGGAATTTACCCAGCGAACCATGCTGCCGGAGGACTATCCCTCGGTGAGGGCCATGGAGAAGGTGGAGCGGGATTTCGGCGGCGCTGAATACGCCAAGGTGCTGGTGGAAGGGGGCGACCTGGCCAGCGCCGAAGGCGCCCTCGCCCTTTATCGCTTCGAGAGGGACCTGCGGGAAGGCCGCGACAACTCCTTCTACCGGGATTTCATCATCCGCGCGGAGAGCTACGTGACCAACCTGGCCCGCAATCCCCAGGCGGACCTGCTGTTCCGCCTCTGCCTCGCCTTCAAGGAGGGGAGCCGGGAGGAGGCCGCGGAACTCATCCGCGGCGCGTTGAGCGATCCGGCCGTGGCACAGTACCGGGGAAATCCCCAGGCGGCGCCCCTGTATTCCTCGGTGGAAAGGCTTGTCTCGGGCGACCTGGACGACGCTTCCTGGGAGGCGCTCAAGGGGCAGGCGGTGTTCTTGCTGGAGAGGGGAGTGGAGGAGGCGGTGAGGCAGTACCTCTCCTCTCCCGGCGGGGAGCTGGTGCTGGGGCGGACCATCTCCCCCGACCATCGATACGGCCTGATCAACCTGCAAATCAACCCGGACCTTGACCAGAAGGAGAAATACGAGAGGGCGGGGGATTTCCGCCGGTACGCGGAGGACTTCTTCGATTCTCACGGCCTGAAGGCCTCGGTGAGCGGCGAGGTTTACATAATGAGGGTCTTCCAGGACAGGGCCATGAGGGATTCCGCCTTGCTGGGGCTCATCGCCTTCCTCTTCATCGTGTTCGTGCTGTTCCTCACCTTCCGCCGTGTCCTGGACGTGGCCCTCACCCTGCTGGTGGTGGCCATATCGAATCTCTGGGTCTTCGGCTTGATGGGGTACGCGGGCATTCGCTACACCATGATGAGCGTGGCCATCGTTCCGTTGCTCCTCGGGATCGACATCGCCTATTCCATCCACATCCTGACAAGGTATTACGAGGAGAGGGACAAGAAGCGGGGCGCCACCGATTCGGCCGTGGCCAGCGTGTCCACGGTGGGCATAGCGGTGTTCCTCGCCGCGGCCACCACCATGTTCGGCTTCCTCTCCTTTTCCATATCCGACATGCCGCCCATGAGGGATTTCGGTTGGATGTGCCTGGCGGGGGTCTTCTTCGGCTTCCTCCTCTCCGTGACCCTGCTTCCCGCCGCCCTGGTCATAAGGGACAGGAGGAGCGAGGAGGTGGGGGCGACCCGGAAAGAGAGCAACCGGCTCATAGACTGGCTCGACCGCGGCCTGGCCAGGCTTTCACTGCTGGCGGAGAGGCACCGGGCGTTGACCTGGACTGCGACCGTTCTGTTGATAGTGGTCTTCGGGTTCCTCATGACCGGTCTTTCCACCTCTGCCGATTTCCGCACCTTCGTGCCCCAGGATCTGCC
>JBBFMI010000045.1:0-10980 GCA_037478635.1 Candidatus Geothermincolales bacterium
CAGTCGATCAACCTCACCCGGTCCAGGAGGTGTTCTACGTTGTCCATCCTGGAACGCCACCTAACGGTGCCGAACACCTCAACGTCCCCCAGCGAAAGGGCATATTCAGCCAGGTGACTTCCCACAAAACCGGTGATCCCCGTTATCAAGACCCTCAACTTGCCCTCCTTGCCTACTTCACCTGTCTCGCTTGCCCAGTCCAGTCATACGCGTGTTCCGGTCAACCTCTTCCTCCACACGCCAATTTCCCCGGACGTCTTTTACCTCTTACCCGAAATGCACCCACCGGTCAGGATGATCCACCACGACCTTCCCGTCTCTCAGAACTTGAGGGTGGAAGGAGCAAGGTCTGTCTCCGGCCAGACCCTTATGCCCTTGCGCAGCTCGTTGTCGTCGCCTATGCGGCTTCCCGAACCCACCACCGAACCATCGGTGATATGAACCCTTCGGCCGACTTCAACCCCCCGGGCCAACACGCTGGCCTGTACCACGCTCTCGTCGCCTATCCTGCAGTTGGCGTGGATGACAGAGCCCTCTACGTGAACCCCTTCTCCGATGTTACACCTGGGGCCGATGACGCAATTGCCCGAGATCCTGGCATGGGCGCCGATCCTGCAGCCCTTCCCGATCACGGTGGGCCCAAAGACCGTAGCCTCGGGGGAGATCTCGCTCCCCTCTCCCACCCACACCGAGGGCTTTATCTCCTCGCCCGAAAAATCGTAGGGCACCTTGCGGGCCAATATGTCGTAGTGGGCCTGGAGATACTTGGTGGGCGTGCCGATATCCAGCCAGTAAGCGTCGGAGGGAAACCCGAACATGGGCACCCCTTCCTTTAGGAGCTGGGGGAAGAGTTGCCTTTCGAAGGAATAGGGTTCCCCCTCGGGCACCTTCTCGAGTACCTCGGGCTCCAGCACGTAGGTGCCCGCGTTTATCAGGTCGGTCACAACCCGGTCCCAGCTGGGCTTCTCCACGAATTCCATGATCCTGCCCTGTCGGTCCAGCGGAACGAGACCATAAGCCGTCGGGTCCTCGACCCGGGTCAGGGAGATCGTCACCTTCGAGCCCTTTTCCCTGTGGTACGCGAGCAAGGTGGTCAGGTCAAGATCGGTGAGGACGTCGCCGTTGAACACGAGGAAAGTGCCCTCGATATACCTTTCGACGTTCTTAACCGCCCCGCAGGTATCCAGGGGTTCTTCCTCAGTGACGTAGGTCAGCCGAACCCCGAAACGGCTGCCATCGCCGAAATATTCCTCGAAGACCTCCGGGAGGTAAGCGGTGCTCAGGATGATATCGTTTATGCCGTGCCTCTTGCACAGCTCGATCTGGAAGGTCAGAAACGGCCTGTCCATAACCGGCAGCATTGGCTTGGGGACGGTCAGGGTAAGCGGCCTCAGCCTGGTGCCTTGGCCTCCCACTAGGATAACCGCTTGCATGTCGACCTCCTCAAAGTTACTCCACTGCCTGGCCCCCAAAGCCGAGCAACTTCTCTCAACGCTCGACGGGAAACCGCCAACGTCTCGTTAGCCCCGCTTAAAAAAGATACTTGCGCCTCACCTTGCCAACGCCCCACCTCCCCGTATCCCGCTAATTATACATGACCCCGGTACCCTCTTCTCCTCTCCTCCCTGACCGTAATGGACCACTCCATGGGCAATCATCCGCTAATGTCTCCGCTGTCCCGTCCCATGCTCAACCCGATTTTCTTCCTCCACCATTCCAGGGTGTCCTTCAAGGTCCTCTCAAACGGGATGGCCGCCTTCCATCCCGTCTCCCTCTCTATCTTTCGTGGGTCTCCCCGGAGAACAGGGACATCCACCTTCCGGAACTTTGCCGGGTCCACCTCCACCTGGATCGGCACCTCGCTCATGGCCACCAGCTCGTCCAGGACCGATTGTATCGACCGGTCCACTCCCGAACATATGTTGTAAGCCTCGCCGGGCCTCCCCCTGTCCACCAGCAACAGGTAGGCGCGCACCAGGTCCCTCACGTCGCAAAAATCTCTTCTGGCCGCAAGATTCCCCACTTCTATGAGGGGCTCTCTCAAGCCGGCCTCCACCTCGGCGATCTGCCGGGCGAAGTCGGCAACCACGAAATGCGAAGGCTGTCCCGGGCCCGTCACGTTGAAAGCTCGGGCCCTTATTGCCCGAATGCCCAAAGAGCGATAGGCGAACTGGGCGTGGTAATCCTGGATCACCTTGCTCAGGGCATAGGGGCTGGTGGGCCGGAGGGGCTGCTCCTCTGCCAGGGGAAGCTCGCCCTCCTCCACCACGCCGTACTCCTCCGCCGAGCAGGCCACCAGCACCACCGGGTCGACCCCGCTCTCCAGGAGGGCCCGGAATAGGTATTCTTGGCCGAAAAGGGCCACCCGGAAGGTTAGCTCCGGCTCCTCCCAGGAACGCTTCACCGAGCTCTGGGCGGCCAGGTGGAATACCCAGTGGGGGCGAAAATCGTCCACCAGGCGGAAAAGGCCCTCGCGATCCGTGACATCGCAGACCTCGTAACGGCACGAGTCCCAGGGTGTCCGTTCCTTGGGCGGGTGCAGCCCCAATCCCATGACATCGGCGCCCCGCTCGATCAAGAATTTGGTTAGCCACCGGCCCACGAACCCATCGGCCCCGGTGATAAGGATTCTCTTTCCGGAACAAGAGACCTCTTCCATCCGTCTCCTCCCGCCCCTTCGAACTCAACGGGCCTCGTGTAGGCGTAAACCGCCGCCTCTACCAGGATATTTACGTCATCGCGAGGGCACAAGCCCATGCACCCCTGTTGCTAACCTGAAAAGGGGCGGTCAGGACCACCGTCGCTTGGCTATCATGTCGGCGATGAGGGCCAGGGCGATCATCTGTATACCGCCCAAGAGAAGGAGCACCGTGCTGTCGGTTATCCTCCAGTGATACCTCACCAGGTCGGCCACCATTTTCCCGAAACCGGTCAAACACAGCAACAGGGCCAGCGGGAAGATGGTCTTCATGGGGCTGAACCAGGTGATGGTTCGCACCACGGTGAGAAGGTAGTTGGCCGTGTCCTTGATGGGATGGAAGGTGGAACGGCCCTTGCGGGGAAGGTAATCGATGGGGACGTACTTCACCGAGTGGCCGTTGGTGAGGAAGGCCAGGGTTATGGTGCTGACCCAGGAATGACCCGGCGGGAGCATGTGCAGGAAGGGCAGGGCCGCTTCCTTCCTGAAGGCCCGCATGCCGGAGTTGAGATCCGGAATCCTCGTCCCGCTTATGAACTCCGCCAACTTCCTGATGAAGAACTTAACCGGCACGCGCAGCGGTTTCATGGTACCGGCCTCTTTCGTCCGGGCCCCCACCACCATGTCGCAACCGTCCAGGGACTCCACCAGCGTGGGGATCTCCTCCGCCGGATAGGTATCATCCCCGTCCATTATCACCACCACATCGCCGGTGGCGGCCTGGATACCGGTATTTCGCGCCCTTCCCCCACCCATGTTGTAGGGGTGCCGGATAAGCCTGACCCAGGGATAAGAAGCCGCGATTCTTGACGTCCCGTCCTTCGAGCCGTCATCCACCACCACGATCTCCCAATCGTAACCTGATCTTTCCAAGACCTCCCTCGATTTCTCGAGGACTGAGGGAAGGGCTTTTTCCTCGTTATAGGCGGGTATGACAAGGCTTACCTTCACGATGCCTCCTCCGTTCAAGATCACCCGTCGGCGTCTACGCAAATGGGGTTTTCCTCGCCGTTCAAGCCCCCGGGCCGTGGCTTCCACGACCCTAAATCATAGCACAGAAAAGCGAGCATCTCTCTCATCTCGAGCCGGGGTCAGCCGTTTCCTCTAGCTGACACGTCATGGAGGAGACCAACCTCTGCCGGAAAGCGCCGGGTAATCTGGCCGGTTCTCCTGAAGTCGCTTGAACTCAGCCCACGATGGGTGGGGGTGTCCCTGGTGGTCGAACAACCCGTAATAGCACTTGTCCCAGGATTTCCCCGGCGGCTCGTCCACGAGTTTGTACAACCAAACCTTGCGACACCCTGCCTCCAGAAGTGGACCGAGCCCCCACGAGCCCAAGGCCGCGCTCTGCATCTCCTCGCTGAAGGCAGTGGGCTGCTCGTCGTGCCGGTGAGGCCAACCTACCTCCGTCACCACCAGTTCTTTTTCCACCCCTAATGCGTCCAGTTCACCCCGAATCCGGGAGTAGAAGGGAGCCCAATTTCCAGGAGATTTGTAAGGGTGGAGGGCAATGGCATCGCACGATGCCGCGTATCCCAACCGGGAATTCAAATCTACTATCTTCCCCTCCATGCCCCTGAGCTCCCCCTCCCAACTGCCGACCTCGACCCCCTTCTCGATAAAACTGGCCTTTACCCTGGCGGTTTTTCTCCCTCCATTCCAGAAAGTGAGGTAATCATGGACCTCGTACCCCTTCAGGCTTGACCCGAACCGCCAAACGGATAACGGGAACATGGCACGAGAAGCCAGGAACCCCTCTATGGCGGGATCACGGGGCAACACCCACCGGTCCGCCACCACTCTCTCATCCGAATCGATCTCCAGCTCGGACCCCACGGGAATAAAGGTCCCGGAGCCTTCAGTGCGATCCGGCTCGATCAGGATCACTTCCTTGGAAGGGATCACTCTAACTAGGACCTTTTCTTCCTCTCCCGGTCGCCTCCAGCGGAGCCTCACCCTGGCTACCCGTTCCCCGGGATTCATGACGGCCAGTGCCTCCCTCACCTTTCCGTCCCAGCCGAGGAAGAGCTGCTCAGACGTGGTCGTTCTTTCGCCTTCTCCTGACACCTCGGGCCCTCCACCAGGTTCGGCGCGAAGACCGGGCACTCGGGCCCAAGCCTCCGCCCGAAGGCCTCCTTTCAGCTGCAGGCGCAGGCCCGATGCTCCGGCCCCTCGATCCCCCAAAAGCCTTCTGACCTCTTCCCCCTTGGAGTCGAGATATTCAGAGAGGTTGAAGGTGACCTGGCTCTCCCCTGGCACCTGAGCCCGGAGCGCCTCCACTTCACCGCCTTCGCCCATCAGATATGCGACCGCCTCCCCCGTCGCCGGCGAATCGTTCGCCAACCGCAAAAACGTCTCGCCCACCCTCTCCCCCTGTCCCGGATAGAGGATGGAAGGCAAGATAAGATAGGCGCGATCGGAAAGCCCGTCACTTCCCTCGTTACCTTCCCCCGGGATATCTGCTCCCGAGAATCTTTCGGAAAGGCTGGTGAATGCCGCCCGCCTACTGGGTATTGCTTCGCCTTCCACCTTCACGCCCACCCCCGAGGTGGTGAGAATGCCTCCGCCGGCCATGGACCGGATTAGCTCGCCGCCCGCGCTCGGATCGTCGGTCAGGGTATCTATCAGGGCTCCACCCACTAAGATCGCACCGGGATCCGCTTCCCTTATAGCCCGGCTCGCAGTCCTCAAGAGGGGTAGGTAATCGGTCTCGACCTGGCCGCCGAAATGGGAGGTGTTGAACAGCCGCATGCCCTCTCCATCGGCGTCCCAGCCGGGCTCGTTCCAGATTTCGTACAGGTCCACCACTTTTCCATATCTTTCGGCCACCCGCGAACAGAACCGGTACCAATCCGCCAGGTCCTTGGGAGGAGCCTTCCTGGACAGTGGTCCATATCTCCCGTCCCTCGCCCAGGCGGGGACTGGACCGCCGATCAAAAGCAGGATGGACTGGGCCCCGTCCTCAATGGCTGCCATTATCTGCCGGTCGTAATACTCCCAGGAGAACGAGTCTTTCTTGGGCTGAGCCTTTTCCCAACGGATCTCTAACTTGAAGTGGCGTATCCAGCCCTTTTCGTCGGGAGATATCAGGGTGCGCACCCCATCATAATCGCCCACATCTACCCCCAATATCGGATCCATGGGCCCCATCGAACCTGGGTTTTGGATCCCCACCTCCTTCTGGCATGAAGGGGACAAGAGGGCGAGGACGAGGAGAAAGGAAACCAAAGCCCTTGCATCACCACACTTGATCATGGAACCACCTCTTCTTCCAGGGCATGACCGCCCCTTGGGTCACATTACCCTTATGCCCTTTTTGCGCAATAACATGACCTCATCGCCCCCTGGAGATAACCGGCGATGGCCAAGGACCCCGGCTCTCCCGCATTAACCGGGGCCTCGGGTCAGTGTTCCAGCAGTAAGAAGAAGAGCATCTCCTTGGACCAGTATCCCCAAGGCCCCTTTGTTCTCCGCTCCCTTTTAATGCCCGATGAACTTCATTGGCCATAACCATCGGTGACAACGTCGAAAGGGGTCGGAGGTCGGTCTCCGATTTGGGCTAAGCTCAGTGGCCTCGGTCCGAAAGGCCTACCATGGCCCGTACACCCTATCCCTTAAAGGGTTTCTTGCTCTACATCGACAAGGCAAGCGGGCATCGGCCACGAATCGATAACCCACTTCCCCCCTTCTTCTAAAAGAACGCGGGACAAGGATGCCCCCAGTCTTTCCAAGCACGGAGGAGGTCACCAGAAATATTCCATCCCCACCGCTTAAACGGTCAGCCCCATCCATGAACAGAGCTTTTAATAGCTTACAATAATTTTGGCAAGGACTCGATGCTACAATTCCCGAGGCGACCGGGGAGAATGACACCATCGCCACGAGCCACAGAGAGGTTGCCCAACTGGAAACGGGTTAGCTTCCAGGACCTATCATGCGCATAATAATGGCCTCGGATTACATCTTCCCCCTGGGGGGAGCCGAGATCCACCTAATGGATCTGGCTTCCCTCCTGGAGAAAGCGGGACACCAGGTCAGGCTCCTGGGGACAGCAAAAGCCCCTGGCAAATGGGTCCTTCTGACCAGGATATACGATCCGAGATGGGCTCACAGGTTGAAAGATTCGGCGGACGATTTCAAGCCTGACATATTGCACGTCCACCACTTCTCGTACTTACTTTCCCCTTCCATATTGAAGGCGGCAAAAAAGTCGGGGCTTCCCGTCGTGCTCACCGTCCACGACGCGCATCTCCTGTGCCCCAGGACTTGGCTCGTGGATAAAAACGGGAAAATGTGTCAGAAGCCCATGGGCCCCCATTGCCTTTACCGGGGGTGCGCCCTGAAACCCTATCACCTCTATGTCTACGGAAAGCTCCTCTTGCACCGCAGGGCCGTCACGGAATGCGTGGACCGGATCATCGCCCCCTCGCAGTTCCTGAAGAACCTGCTGGCGGAGGTCTTTGGGCCAGAGAAGGTCATCAATCTCCCGAACTTCTCCCCCGCCTTTCACCATGACCCGATCCCGATCCCTCCAAGGCCCATCCTGCTGTATTGTGGGAAGCTCACCAAGGAGAAGGGCGTGGACATCCTGATCAAGGCGCTGCCGGAAATTGCACGGGCCACGGGGGACGAGGTGAGGCTTGTCGTTGTGGGAGAGGGACCAGAAAGGCAACGCCTGGAAAACATGGCCAAAGCCCTGAAAGTGCGGGAGAAAGTGGATTTCATCGGTAGGGTGCCTCACCAGGAGGTCTCGAAGTTCTACCGAGAGGCGAGAGTTGTCTGTATTCCCTCCCTATGGCAGGAAAACTTCCCTACGTCGGCCATAGAGGCCTACCTCCACTCCAGGCCTATACTGGCCAGCAGGATAGGAGGACTCCCGGAGATGGTAGAGGACGGCATCACCGGATTCCTCTTCCGGCCAGGTGATCCCCATGACCTGGCCGTCAAGGCGGTGAGGATGCTCTCGGAGGAGGGATTGGCGGATGGAATGAGCCGCAACATGGCCTTCCATCGGCCCTTCCTGGAAAGGGAGGAATACCTCGCCAGGCTGGTCAGGGTCTACGAGTCGCTGCTGGGCTGACAATAAAGGCGCCCGCCTGCGAGAAAAATCCTGGACACAAGGGGAGGATCGGATAGGGTGAATCCCGTCCAGTAAGGCCGAGGGAATGCGTTATAGCTGGGTTTATGGCCGTTCAACCCGCTTTTCCCCTCATTTTCTGGGAAATCCTGCTGATCACCACAAAGGTGAAACGGACCAAGACACCCAGATAGACCGGGACCACGGCGATGGCCTTCCTCCATCCCTGGTAGCGGCGGCGGAAGAAGATCAGCATGCTGCGATGGTGCTCCCAGAGCATGCGAAGCGATCGTTGAGAGCTGGAACTGCCTATCTTGTGGATTGCCCGAAAGCCAGGATGGAAATAAACCCGGTAACCGGCCTGCCTAAGCCTCCAGCAGAGGTCGACGTCCTCCACGTACATGAAGTATGCTTCGTCGAAGCCGCCCACCCTTTCCACCGCCTCCCGGCGGAGGAGCATGGCCGCCCCGGATACCCAGTCCACCTCCCGCGGTCGGTCAGGGGGAAGGTCCTTGAGTTGGTATCTCCGGGTAAGGGGGTTATCGGGCCATATCTCGCCAAGAAAGCCATGGACCACGCTCTCCCACAGGGTGGGAAAACGACGGCAGGACATCTGCCGGCTTCCATCGGGATTGAGCACCAGCGGGCCCAGGGCTGCCACCTCGGGATGGTCATCCATGAAATCCAAGAGGACTTCCAGGCCACCGGCGGGAAACTCGACGTCGCTGTTGAGGATGAAGACGTAGGGTTCTTCGGTCATCCTGAGGCCGAGATTACAGGCTGAGGCGTAACCCAGGTTGCCCCGGTTCTTCACCAGCTTCACCCAGGGGAAATCCCTCTCCACCATCTCCCGGGATCCATCGGTAGAGCCGTTGTCCACCACCAACACCGGAAAGCCGGACAGTTTATCCTGGGCGGAAAGCAAACAGGTCCTGAGGTCATCCCGGGTGTTGTAATTGATAACGACCAAGACGGCTCTCATCGACCTTTGCCCTCGACTCTTGACCTTCGCCGCAATCCGTCCAGGTATCCCGCCATCTTCGCCAGGTCGATGAAGAACAGCATGGCGGGAACCGCGCCATAAGCCATCGCTCTCCTGAACGGCCCTCCGCTCACATAAGTGCCCACCCTTTTCCAGAACCGGAACGCGTACCCGCACCCGATCCCGGTCAGGATAAGGACCTCTCCCTTCCTACGCCGCAGAAGGGCAAGAGATAGGCAACCATAGGCCGTGAAACGGAGAAGGTGTCGCCGGGGATACATCCCCGCCTCCCCGTCTCCCCTGGCATAGCGATAATACTGCCGGAAAAGGGACGCGAGGCTGTCTCTCATGGGCCAGTAGACCAACGCGTCCCTGGCCACCGCATATTTAACGCCCGCTTCTCTCCACCGGAAGTTGAAATACATGTCCTCCCCCGTCTCCAGCCATTCCGGATAGCCTCCCACCTCTTCCCAGACCTCTCTCCGGAATGCGATGGAGCGGGACGAGGGCATGAACCTGCTTTCATCTATCTCTTCTGGCAGGGGAATGGTAGCACAGGCCACCACCTCCTGGAGAAAGCCCTCGGCAAGTGGTCGGTAGAAACCGGCCGACAGGACGACTTCCGGGTCCTCCTCCATGGGCCTGAGGAGTCTCTCTAACCACTCGGGGTGCAGCACGCAACCGCCGTCGGTCACCGCGATGACGGGATATGATGCCTTCTCGATGGCGAGGTTCCTGCCGGCACCGATCCCACATCCCTCCATCACCTCGAATTTCACCGTAAAGGGGGCGCTGGAGGAAAGCTCTTTCATCATCTCCGCTGTCCCGTCCCGAGAGCCGCCGTCCACCACCACCAGCTCATCCGGCAACCTGGTCTGGGCCAGGATGCTCTCCCACCAGGCCTCAAGGCTCCCGGCCTCGTTGAGGAGAGTGGCCACCAGGCTCACCTCAAGGCTTGACTCCCTCGCCATCTCCAACTCGCCGTCAGTCACCAAGGTCTTGGGGATCCCAACAGTCCATAACTTTGTTCCGCTCGTCCAAAGGATAGGCCCTTTCTCTCACCATCCCGAGGCGCCACTGGGCCTCTCCATCCCTGAAGGGCCGGTTTCGCACCGAATGGATGGTGTTCCTGAGAGTGTGGGTCCAGTCCATCCCTGGCAGGAATCAGGGGTTGCCCCCGGCCACCCGCCGGTAGATGGAGAGAACCCGCTCCGCCGTGGCATTCCAGTTGAACCTCGACGCGTTTTTCTTTCCCCTCTCCACCAGCACCCGGCGGAGATTTTCGTTCTCCAGAAGCAAGGCCATCTTATCGGCGATCTCCCCTGGATCCAGTGGATCCTCCACCAGCAAGGCGGCATCCCCCACCACCTCCGGCAGGGAAGCCCTACGGCTGGTGACCACGGGGACCCCGCAGGCCATGGCCTCCACCGGCGGAAGCCCGAACCCCTCGTAGAGGGAGGGGAAGACCAACATCTCGGCCTGGCTCAAAAGACAGGCCAAGGCCTCGTCCGGCACGTAACCGGTGAACTTGACCCATCCCCCGATGCCTAACTCTTCCACCCTCCGGCATAGCTTCCGGAACTCCACGTCATTCATGCGCCCCAGGCCCCCTCCACCGATCACCGCCAGTCGATGAGGGTAGTCCTTCTTCCGGAAGAGCGCGAACGCCTCGAGAAGGGTCACCAGGTTCTTCCTGGGATGTAGGTTGCCGACGTAGGCGAGAAAGGGCGGCTCGAGGCCATATGCCTCAAGCACCCTCCGCACCTCCCCCTCGTCAGGTGGCCTGAGGAAAACGGGGTTGAGGCCAGGGTATACCACCTCCACCTTTTCCTCCGGCACCCCGTAGAGATCCAGTATCTCCTGGCGGGTGAAGTGGGAGTCGGCCAACACTATCTCCGAACGCCTGAGAAGGCGTGGCAGGCTCTCGATGAACCGCCTCATGCCCCGACTTTGCATCTCGGGAAAGCGGACGAAATTCACGTCGTGGATGGTGCTCACCAAGACCGCCTCCCGCAGGGCAGGAGCCTGGTAATTGGTGGCGTGGAAGATGTCCGCCTTTCCCATGAGTGTTTCGGCAGGAAAGGCATCCGTCCTCGGCCACCAGAAGTAGTAAAGGAAGTTGGCGGGAAGGTTGAACCCGCGAGCTTCCACTCCTTCCGGCAGATCCGCCCTGGACAGGCGGTGACCTCCCCTCAGCGATATCGCCATTATCGCGACCCTCAG
>JBBFMI010000046.1:0-10761 GCA_037478635.1 Candidatus Geothermincolales bacterium
ACCCTGGGAATGGGTGAGGGACATCGAGCCGACGGTGATCCTGGACCGGGAGAGGGAAGAGGTATATCGCTGTCCCCAAGACGCAGAAGGGCTCCTGGTGCAACACAGCCTGCTCGACCGCCAGATCGTCGACATCAAGGGCAGGAAGGTGGAGCGGGTAAACGACGTGCGCCTATCGGAGTACGACTCCCGTCTCCGCATCACCGGGGTGGACGTGAGCCCCCGTGCCCTCCTGCGCAGGTTGGGCCTGGAAAAACCGGCCGTGCTGGCTGCCAGGCTGATGGGCAGGGAGCTCCCCGAGAAGACCATCCCTTGGGAGTTCGTGACGCCATTGGACCTTCCCACCCGGGACCTCCAATTGCGCATCGCCCAGTCCCAACTCAAGGAGCTGCATCCCTCGGATATGGCCGACATCCTGGAACAGGTGGAACCCCAGTACCGGGAGAGGCTCTTGGACCTCCTGAGCTCCATAAGCGCCGCCGAATCCCTCTCCGAGGTCGAGCCGGAAAAACAGGCGGACGTGATCGGGGACCTAAGCGAGACAAAGGCCTCGAATATCCTGGGGGTGATGCCCCCCGACGAGGCGGCAGACATCCTCCGCATTCTGCCCCGGGAGAAGGCGGAAAGGCTCCTCAACATCATGGGGATGAGGGAATCCAGGATAATCCGGGAACTGCTGGGGTATGCCGAGGATACCGCCGGGGGGCGCATGACCCCCGAGTTCCTGGGCGTACCTGGCTACTTCACCGCCGATCAGTGTATCGACTACATCCGGAGGCGGGCCTCCGAGGCGGAGACCCTCTATTACATCTACGTGCTCGACGACGAAGGGCGCCTGAAAGGCGTTCTATCCCTCCGCGACCTTCTTATCAGCCCACCGGATAAGCGGGTCGAGGATTTCATGAACCGAGATGTCATATCCGTCCACGTAGACGATGACCAGGAGATGGTGGCGGACCTCATGAGGAAATACAACTTCCTCGCCCTTCCGGTGGTCGACGATGACAACGTTTTGAAGGGTATCGTCACCGTGGACGACATGATGGACGTCCTCAAGGAAGAGACCGTGGAAGACCTTTCCCACTTGGGCGGCCTGATGATGGGGGAATCCTTCCGGGAGACCCTTCGCGGAAGTCTCCCCGGGCTGGCAGCTGCCCTGGTGGCCGGCGTGGCCAGCGCCCTCCTCCTCTCTACTTTCCGAGGCAGCTGGCCCGCCATCGTCGGTTGTGCCTACTTTCTGCCCTGGGTGATGAGGGCAGGCGAGGGGATGGGGATGTTCTCCCAGGCTACCTTTCTCGAGGCGGCAGGTGGCAGGGACCTGGAAAGGGCGTCTCTCCTTACGGCAGCCCGCCGCGAGATCGCGTCGGCTCTTCTCCTGTCCCTGGGCACGGGAGTCCTATCGATCTTGGCGGCTTACCTGTTCACGGGCAAGGGCAGCCTGGCGGCGGCGCTCGTCCTCTCGCTGGTCTTCTCCTCGTTATTGGGAATGGGCTCCGGGACCCTCTTCACCATCCTCTCCCACCGGGGCGCAGGTTCTTTGAGGTTCTTCCAGACCAGGCTGTCCTTCCTTTTCATCACGGTGATCACCGTTTTCGTCTACGTCCTTCTGTCCAGGATCCTCATATCAGCGCTGGGATAAACGCTCCCGGAGGTCCAACCAAGGCGTCCCGATAAGGAATCGCGATTTGGGACAAGGAGAAAAAGTCGCAACCAAGAAGATGGAGTATGGACTACAACATGGTGGGCCTTTCACCATCCAGAGATTCCATTCGCTGACACCCATGTGAGGGGGAGAAACTCGTGCGGGAAAAGGCAAGAATGGCCCCGGGACCACAGTCCGGCTACCCGCGGCGCCGGATTTACTTGCCGGCGCATCTTTTCTGCTAAATTTGAAAACGGCATGGACGATATTCCCTTTACAAGGCCAAGCAGACCAAGGGACCGGGCGATTCCCGCCCCCGGCGACCGGGGGAGGCCAGGTCCTACATCCGAAAGACGGGCGCCCTACCAAAGGAGGTCGCGGGGAAAGGCCCGGTCCACGACCTCCCGCAGGCTGATCATTCTCATCCTGGTAACCTTGCTGTTCTCTTGCCTCGTGGCTTCTTGGCTATCGAAGGGAAAGGACGCCCGCACGGTACACCTGTCGGTCCTTGCCGTGGGACCTCGGGGCGAGATCCCAGAGAACTCCCCGGTGGAAAGGGAGCCGGATGTGGCAGCCCGAGCGGCCGTCTTGATGGACTCCCAGACCGAGGAGGTCCTTTACAGGAAGAACGACAGGGAACATCTCCCCATGGCCTCCACCACCAAGATAATGACAGCCCTACTGGTAATCGAGAACTGTTCCCTGGACGAGATGGTCCTGATCGGCGAGGAAGCGACAAGGGTAGGGGAGTCGTCGGGGTGGTTAACGCCCGGCGAAACCCTCACCGTGGAACAGCTGCTCCATGCCCTCCTGCTCCAGTCGGGAAATGACGCCGCCACCGCCTTGGCCGTTCACGTCGGGGGTTCCGTGGAAGCCTTCGTGGACATGATGAACAGGAAAGCGGAAGAGATAGGGGCCCTGGACACCCACTTCGCCAATCCCCACGGACTCGACCAGGAAGGCCATTACACCACCGCGTACGACCTCGCCCTCATAGCCGCCAGGGCCATGCGGCTGGATACCTTCCGGCGCATAGTGTCCACCAGTAAATACGAGGTGCCCTGGCCAGGCCATCCGTCACCCAGGGTCTATTACAACAAGAACAAGCTCCTCAAATCCTATCCCAACGCCAATGGCATAAAGACCGGGTACACCCTGGGGGCGGGGAAATGCCTCGTGGCCTCTGCTTCCCATGGCGGCATGGAACTGATCTCGGTGGTGCTCAACAGCGACGATTACTGGAACCAGAGCGCAAAGCTTCTGGACTACGGATTCAACAATTTCGTGCGGTTGCGCTTCCCCTTGGGATCGCTCAGCTTACCCCCCTTGAAAGTGGGTAACTTTCCCACCAAGGAGACAACGGCCCGCGGGACCGATATCCTGGTGACGGTACGACGGGACCGGGTGAATGAATATATCGTTGCCAGGGGTTACTATAAGAGCTGGGTACCCTATCCCGTCCGGAAAGGGGATGAGGTGGGACGCCTGGAAATAGGTCCTGGAGAGGAGGAGAGGGAAGTCACCCTTGCCACCGAGGAAGAGGTCCTTCCGCCGGGGTTTTTCCGGAGGTCGTGGAGTTTCGCGGTCAAAGGCCTGGGGATGGCCTGGAAAGCGATAAGATACCTTGTCCCCGGTATTTGAACCATGACCCGGCGGCGTCAGGGTATTCAAGGCATCTTCGAGTCGGTCGCGACACCCAAGGGGGAAAGGGAGAAGCAAATCTGGGGCTCGGGTATATGCCAATGCACAGACTTCCAGAGAAGGAATCCCGCCCGGTCCTATCCGAAGAGGAGATAAGAAAGCGGATAGAGGAACTGGGAAGGGAGATCAGCGAGGATTACCGGGCAGAGTTCGGGAAACGCGCCCACGTGGTGACGGTCACGGTCCTCAAGGGTGGCTTCATGTTCCTCGCCGACCTCATCCGCCACCTCGAACTCGATGTCTACGTGGATTTCCTCTCCATCACCAGGTTCGACCAATCGGCGGGGACCAAGGGACCGGTGAGGATAACCCAGGACCTCTCGTTGAGCATAACCGATCGATGCGTGCTGGTGGTGGAGGACATCGTGGACACGGGATTGACCCTCAACTACATCCTCAAGACCCTCAGGGCCAGGGGGCCCAGGGACCTACGGGTGTGCGCCCTCCTGGACCGAACTCCCAGGCGCATAGTCCCCCTGGACATCCGGTACCGGGGCTTCGAGATCGGGGAAGACTTCCTGGTGGGATATGGGCTGGATCACATGGAGAGGGGAAGAAACCTGAGGGACATCCGCGCACTGGTCGCCGACACCGGCATGGAGAAAGAGAGGCCCTTGATCATATGAGCGGTTATCTGCACGGGAGGCTGTCACGAAGACTTGCTCGTCCTCTGGCAGCCGTCTTAACGGAAAGGACCACTGCTCGGGACCTCTGGCGGGATTCCGTTGCCCCTCTGGGATAACGGGATAATGGCAATTTATGGTAATAATTTTATATCCTCATTGACACGCTTCGGCGAGTGCTATAGTTTAACCGTATGAATTTCGGGGTGTGATGCCTGATGGTGGAACTTACCTTGATCGGCGTAAGGGTGGAACTTCCCGCAAACCAGCCCATCGTGCTCCTCAAGGAGAAGCACGGGGATCGGTTCCTGCCCATCTGGATAGGTGCGTTCGAAGCCACCGCCATCGCCTTCGCTCTCCAGGGGATAGAGACAGCCAGGCCCATGACCCACGACCTGATGAAGAACATCCTGGAAGAGCTGGGGGTGGTCGTGGAAAAGGTGGTCATAAACGACCTCCGGGAGGGCACCTTCTACGCGGAGATTACCATGTACCAGGAGGGGAAGGGATATCTCATCGATTCAAGGCCCAGCGATGCGATAGCCTTGGCGGTCAGGCTGGGGGTCCCCATATTCGCCGAGGAACACGTTCTGAACGAAGCGAGCGTTTTTATACAGACCGACGAGGAAGAGGAGATAGCCCGCTTCCGCGACTTCCTCAAGGATGTTAAACCCGAGGACTTCATGTGATATACACCTCATGACCGCCTCCCCGGTAAGATTTCTCAGGGTCAGCCGTTCGACACCCGTGCGGACAAGCGTCCAGGCGATAATTCTATTGGAGGAATGAGGCTTCAAAGCGAAAAATAAGTTAATGAGCCGGGTTTTTTCGCCGAGAAATACTTTCCCGGGGAGAGTCCTTTCAAGGCAGTAAACCGTGAGTAAAGGGTGAACAAGATTGAGGATGAGGGACAGGTTAAGGGCTTTGGAGAAAGCCTTCATACTTCTCTTCCTCGTGATCGCGCTGGGCACTGCCGGTTACATGATCATCGAGAAGCAAGGCTTCATCGATTCCCTTTACATGGTGATAATCACCGTGACCACCATAGGGTACGGGGAGATCTTCGAGTTGAGCGAAGTCGGCAGGGTGTTCACCATGTTCCTCATCATCATCGGGGTGGGCACCGTGGGTTACACCCTTGCCAGTGCGGTAGAATTCATGATTGAGAACCGAGTCACCGAGATAATGGGAAGGAGAAGGATGCGCAAGGAGATCGAAAACCTGGTCGGACACTATATCCTCTGCGGTTACGGCAGGGTGGGCTACTATGTGGCCCAGGACCTCGCGGATGCGGGCGCAGAGTTCGTCATAATAGAAAAGGACCCCGCCGCCGCGGAAAGAGCCCTGGAAAAGGGATATCGCGTGATCCGAAACGATGCCACATCAGACGAGGCCCTTAAAGCAGCGGGCATCGAAAGGGCTCGCGGCCTGGTCACCGCCCTATCCAGTGATGCCGAGAACCTCTACATAACCCTCACCGCCAGAGAGCTCAGTCCCCATCTTTTCATCGTGAGCCGCTGCAACGTGGAGGAATCAGAGCCCAAACTGAGAAGGGCTGGAGCCGACAGGGTCATCTCGCCCCACTCCATCGGGGGCAGGAGGATGGCGGCGATGCTGCTGAAGCCCATGGTCTGGGATTACCTGGACCTGGTGACCAAGGGACAGTACATCGAGTTCAACGTGGAAGACTTGGAATGGCGGATCGACGACGTGGAGATCCAGCCCAACAGCTACTTGGACGGGAAGACAATCGAGGAGGCCAAGATCTACACCCTATCCGGGGCGCTCATCCTCGCGGTCAAGAAAAGGGGGATGAATTTCAACACCAAACCATCCAAGGATATCAGGCTGGATGCCGGCGACGTGATCATCGCCATCGGCACGGTGGAACAGCTGGCGAAACTGGAGGAGATGGCCCAGATGAGGTTCTTCCCGCAAGGTGGAAGGTATAGTTGATCTCCATTCCTTTCGATATAGACATTAGTTCAAGAAAAGCGGAGAGTCTGAGGAGAAATCTAAAGTAAAGGTAAAGATATGAGTTCTCGACCCGTTTATATGGGAGCGAAAATCGCCAAAGCCCGTTGTTTCCTGGTTCTCTTCCTTTTCTTGCTCTCCCTGTTCGCCTCCGCTTTTCCGCCAAACCCGATATTCCCGGAGGAACGGTCCTTGGCTCGCTCGGACGAGGAGTCCCTGTTGAAAGAGGCATCGTCCCTTTCCGTGGAGCTGGCAGAACTGCGGGCCAGGCTGGAAAAGGCCACAAACGACAGGGGGAGCATCCTGGAGGAGATACGCCTGCTGGACCAGGAGCGGGAATCAGTGGAGAGGGAGATCTCGGGGCTTGAAGAAGAAATCGATACCAGGAAGGAAACCGTCTACCAGCTGATAAGGTCCCTTTACCTCCAGGAGAACACGGATGTGCTGGAGGTCCTGGTGGAGGCCAGGGACCTGGATGCCCTGTGGAGGGAGGCGGAGATCTACCGCCGGTTGCTCAGGGCTGGAAGGGAGGCGGCGGAAGGGCTGCTGGACAAAAGGGACAGGCTGGCCCACCGGAGAGCCGAGCTCCGAGACCTGACGCTGAAAAAGCAGGAGCTCATCGGTTCCCTCGACCTGGAAGGATTACAGGTAAGGATAAGGCAGGTGGAGGAAAGGTTGACCGCGATAAACCTAAAGCTGAGGGAGATTAGGAGCGCGAGGGGAATCGTCTCAGTTCCCCTTTCCGTGCCCACCCCCGTGTCCGGCAGGCTGCTGGAACGGGTTCCGGAGATGCCTTCCCTTTCCCGGTTCCAGAGGACGGGCATCGTCTACCAGGGCCTGACCAGCTGGTATGGGTCGGATTTTCACGGAAAGCCCACCGCCAGCGGAATCCCCTTCAACATGTATGATTTCACCTGCGCCCATCCATTCCTGCCCCTGGGAACCTGGTTGCTGGTGACCCTGAACGGAAAACAGGTGGTGGTCCAGGTCAACGACAGGGGACCATTTATACCCGGTAGGGTGCTCGACCTTTCCTGGAGGGCGGCGAGGGAAATAGGCCTGGGAGGGGTGGCCCGCACCACTTTCGAAGTCCTCATCCCGCTGGCGAGCGATCTAAGGAGATAGGGAGTGCTCGGAGGTCCAAGCGCTGGACGACTCCAGCCCGGGAGGTGAACGCAAAACGGCAGGGGAGGGAAGACAAGGACAAAAGCCCAAGATCACGGGAGAATACAAGAGATGGGACGAGGTGCGGTTCGCCCACCGCAGCGAGCAGGAATTCGCCCGCCTGCTTGATTTCTACGACATCAAGTGGCTTTACGAGCCAGTGAGCTTCGACATCGCCTGGGACAGCAAGGGAAACCCGGTCTCCAAGTTCACGCCCGACTTCTACCTTCCGGAGTTCGACCTGTTCATCGAGATCACCACCATGAACCAGAAGCTGGTCACGAAGAAAAACCGGAAGATAAGGATGCTCCGCGAACTCTATCCCGAGGTGAAGTGCAAGATCCTGTACAAGCGGGACTTCGAGGGGCTCCTCTTCAAGTACAACATAGACATCAGAACAGAGGGAGAAGAAGAAACGGTGGCCGATGAGGAGGGTGGAGTGCCAGCGGGGGAAAATTTCAAGAGTTCCGCCGCCCCCTCGTCGGGCAACGGCGGGGAAGAGGGCGGAAGGCAAAGCGAGATCCCGGGGAGCTCTGGGGAAGACCTCGGTGACATCATTGGATAAATCCCGGGTTAGGCGTTAATATTACGGCAAGAAATTCGAGGAGGTGTTAAGGTTGGAGATCACCAAGGACATGACCATCCAGGAAGTGGTGCAGAGGAACCCGGAGACCATCAGGGTTTTCCTGGAGCACGGCCTACACTGCATCGGGTGCGCGGTAGCCCGGTACGAGAACATCGAGCAGGGCGCTCTGGCCCACGGGATAGACGTGGACGCCCTGATAAGGGACCTCAACGCCAAGGTGGAGGAGGTTCGGAAGAGGAAGGCCGAGGAAAAGGAAGGTTCATAGGGTACCGGTGTTCGGTAGGGCAGGCGGCAGGTAACGGGAGCGGGAAAATGGACCCGGTCCATCCCAAGTGCATAATGCTGGTGGATGACGACGAGCTAATCCTGAAACTCCTCAACCTCAACTTCTCTCCCTGCGGTTACCACGTAATAAGCTGTATCGGGGGTGAGAGCGCCTTTCGGACCGCCCTCGAAGCGCGTCCCGACCTCATAATCCTGGACATAATGATGCCCCGCACCGACGGATGGAAGGTCCTGGAGCAGCTCAAGGGAGACGAGAGGACCTGCGACATCCCGGTGGTAGTTCTCACGGTGAAAGTTTCCCCGGAAGACCGACAAAGGGCCATCGACATGGGAGCCTCCCGGTACGTGGCCAAACCCTTCAACCCATCTGAACTGGTACAACTGGTGGAAGAGCTGGTGGGGACCTGAAAACTCCTGGCCTTCCAAATTTCCCGCTTATTACCCGTCCTGACCCCGAGAACGATAAAACTACGTTTCGGACAAGAATCAAGCGCCTTATTACTCAGGGGATGGACCTTGACGCCGTATTTCACATCCAAATGAGCCCTGAAGCTCAAGGTCCGCTCCCGGTAGCTTTGGACTGTTTTTTCCTAATCCCGAAACCTTATTGGGATGTAAAAACACGGAGACCTTGTTCTTAGGTCAGCTTTCCCCGATCGAGCCTACCCGGGGAGACCCCGACAGCGAGGGAAGAGCCCGGGGAAGGCTTGATCCCGGGTCTTCCCTTGACCCTTTTCCCGTTCGGCCCAAAAGGCTTTTCGCGGGAGCTGGTGCTGCCAAGATCGTTTCCCCCTCCGACCACCCCCAACGTTAGAAAGACCTACTACCTCCTGCCTTCACTCCGTCCGGGAGAAGGAGGTTCACTTTCGGGTAAAGAGGCGCTTGAAAAGCCTTTTCTTTTTTGCTTGCCCGTTCCAGCCGCTGGAGCTTGACCTGGAGAAGGCGGCTTTCTTCCTGGCTTTTCTTTTATACCGCTGTCGCCGCACAATAGCGCTCCCGGGTGATGGGGAGGAAAACCCAAGAGCACGACCCATTTCCTTGGTAAACGCGGGAAAGGAGGTGAATTCGGCCCATGGAACGGGAAAACGGGGTAGCATCAAAGGCAGTGTTCGCCGCCGTCATGTTGATGGTGGCATTCTCTGTGTTCCTCAATATCCTGATAATTTTTCAAGCGCTCTTGGAGCCGGTGAAGGTCATCCGGAGGGCCGATGACAACGGCACGGTGGGGGAGATGGATGCCGTGATCCCCCGTCTCACGGACGGAGAGAACATAGCCCAAGGTGACCTGGTGGTCTTCAGGGACCCGCGATCGGAGGATGCCTATGCCGCCTATAGGGTGGAGGGCTTCCAGGTGGACGACCGGGGCGTGGACTACGCCGTGGTGGGGGAGGAAGACGGCCAACGGCTGGTCCCCTTGAGGGACGCGGTGGGGAAGGTCTGGTTGGTCCTGCCGGGCGGGGGGTTGCTGCTGGACTTTCTGCGAACGCCCCGGGGGTTCGCGCTATGCGTGGTCTCCCCGTGGGTCCTCCTCGTCCTCTACCTGGTCGGCAATGCCCTGAAGGCCAGGAGGAAGCTCAGCCCACAGACCTGAAAACCAACCGGGGACGCATACGGGGAACCTGTCTGGCGGGACGACCTTGCCACGGCGGAAGGTCCCCAGGAAAGCTGAAAGTGGGCGGCCTGGCAGCCGTCCGCTTTCCGGGTGGGGCGTTGGACAACTTACCGATTATGATTTTCGCCATCTACGTTCGCCCTGTTAATCGTCTTCCGGGATGAAAATGGTGGTATTTTCAACCGGGATCCCTGGATTTGGTTGTATTGCTTAAAGGCATCTTTTCCCTGCTAAACGGGTTTGACCTCCAAGGAGAGGGGGTAACTATAAGAGCACAGGCTGTCAGGCGTAGGCCTCGGAAAAGGGAGGGTCATGAAAGGGGGCTGCCCCCGCATCCGGCGACCGATCACCATTGGAGGGAGGAGCCATGGAGAAGAATTTCAAGTGCTGGCCCAAGGGCATCTTCAAGAACCTGTCCTACCCCGAAGTGCCCATCTACCAGATCCTTCGCTCGGCGGCGACCCAGTGGCCCTGGAGGAACGCCATCATATTCGGGGGATCCGAGCTCACCTACCAGGAACTCGACCAGCTCTCCGACCGTTTCGCCGCGGCCCTGCACTCCCTGGGGGTGAGGAAGGGAGACAGGGTGGCGATACACCTTCCCAACTGTCCCCAGTTCGCCATCGCCTATTTCGGCCTACTCAAGGCAGGGGCTATCTTCGTGCCGGTGAGCCCGCTTCTCGCGGAACGGGAGTTCGTGTTCCAGCTCAACGACAGCGGCGCCGAAACCTACATCGGCCTGGACCTGCTTTTCTCCATGCCCCAGGGATGCCTGGACCGCACGCCGGCCAAGCGCGTCATCCTGGTGAGCCTGGCCGACGTGTATCCGCCACTGTACGCATCCGCCAAGCCCCTGTCAAAGCAGCCGTTCCCCGAAGGGGTGTTGGACTTCACCGACCTGGTATCCCAACACCCCCCGGAACCCCCAGCGGTCCAGATAGAGCCGAAAAAAGACCTGGCCCACATCGCCTATACCGGGGGCACCACCGGCACCCCCAAGGGAGTGATGCTCACCCACTACAACGTGGTGGTCAACTGCTGCCAGTTCGCCTACTGGTTCGGGGGAGGAGACGTGGACTACCGTGACGGTAAATTCGGCGTCCGTTACGAGGAGGGCGACGGCCCTGAAAACCACCCCGCCCGCAGGGGAATGGAGGTGTCGCTCATCGTGGTG
>JBBFMI010000047.1:0-10611 GCA_037478635.1 Candidatus Geothermincolales bacterium
CACGGCGAGGTGGTACCGCGTCTTGCCCCTTTCCTGGCAGCAAAGGAGAGGAAAGGCCTGGCCAAGAAAGTGATCCGGATCGCGGGAAAACCGGAATCGGAGGTGGCCGACGTGGTCACCGGGGCAGCGTCGAGGTTCCCCGGGGTGAAGGTAACCTACCGTGCCACCCCGGGAGTGATCGAGGTGACCTTGAAAGCGGAAGAGGAGCTGCCCGAGGGGTTGATGGAGGAGATCCGGAAGGAGCTGGGAGACTTCATTGTGAGCGAGGAGGGGAAGAGCCTGGAAGAAGCTCTGGGAGAGATGCTTCGGGACAGGGGAATGACCCTGTCCGTGGCGGAATCCTGCACGGGAGGACTTTTAGGCGAACGCATAACGCGAGTGCCGGGGAGCTCCGATTATTTCCTGGGCGGGGTCGTGAGTTATTCTTACCGGGCTAAGTCGGACGTACTCGGAGTGCCAGGGGAGCTCCTGAAGGCGAAGGGAGCCGTTAACGAGGAGGTGGCCCTGCACATGGCGAAAGGGGCCAGGAGGCTTTTCGGTTCGGATTTTGCCCTTTCGGTCACCGGGGTGGCCGGTCCTGGCACCGGCGGAGAGTCGGAACCGGTGGGCACGGTGGTGACCGGGATGGCCACTCCAGGGGGAGAATGGGCATTCCGCTACCGCCTCCCGGGGGAGAGGGAGCTGGTGAGGCAAGCCGCTTCTTCCATCGCCCTGGCTTCCCTTCTCTTCCATCTACGCCGCGGGTAGGCGATCGGAGGGACACCAGGTGAATCGTTCTCGCCGTTGGCGTCATTGTAGTCTCTTTACGGAAGGCATGTTAGACGTTCCGTAGCAGGGGAGGTTGGATTTGAGCGAGAAGCTGCGACTTTTCGTGGCGGTGGACCTTCCTCCGGAACTTAAGGAAAAAATCGGTAAAGCGCTACCGAACTTCAGGGAGAGGTGCACGGACGTCCGGTGGGTGAAGGCGGAGAACCTCCACCTTACCCTGAAGTTCCTGGGACACGTGGAATCCGGGAAGGTCGAATTCATCAACCGGGCACTCCAGGGGGTTTGTGCCCATGCAACTCCTTTCCGCCTCCGCCTTTGCGGTGGCGGCGCTTTCCCCGACGAGGGGAAGGGGCGCGTCATATGGGTCGGTATCGAGGGAGACGTGGAAAAGGCCGCTGAGCTGGCAGAAAGGATAGAGACGAAGCTCGAGGAGCTGGGCTTCGATAGGGAGGAGAGGTCATTCCGGCCACATATCACCCTGGGAAGGATGAAGAGGCCACGGCCCTGCCGGGACCTGGTAGAGGAATGGAGGGCGATACTCGAGGATATGGGCGAGACCGGTTTTACAGCCTCCGAGGTCACGCTGTTTCAAAGCGTCCTTTCCAGGGAGGGGCCCAGGTATTTCCCTGTCGAGGTTTTCGCCCTCAAGGGGGATTAGAGAATGGATAAACGGCTGCTTGCTCCATCGGTACTGAATGCCGATCTCAGTGACCTCCGGAAGGTCCTGGAGGTGGTGGAAGGCGTGGCGGACGTCCTGCACCTCGACGTGATGGATGGGGTCTTCGTCCCCAATCTCACTTTCGGCCCCCTTATGGTAAAGGCCTTTCGCGGCGTCACCGACCTTCCCCTGGACGTCCACCTGATGATCTCGCGCCTGGGATTGTTCATCCCCCGCTTCCTCGAGGCGGGGGCCGATTGGATATCTTTTCACCTCGAGGCAGTGACGCGGGAAGAGGTTCCCTCCCTGATAAAACTGGTCAAGGAAGCGGGGAAAAAGGTGGGGATGGTCATAAATCCCGAGACCGACCCCGCGGGTCTCTTTCCATACATCCAGTACCTGGATTTCGTGCTGGTGATGACCGTGAACCCCGGGTTCGGGGGCCAGAGCATGATCACCAAGGCCCTGGAGAAAGTGGGCATCATCAAAGAGAAGGCGGCGCAGGTGGGAAAGGACATACTATTGGAGGTGGACGGAGGGGTCAACGAGGGCAACCTGGAGAGGGTCCTGGCCGCAGGAACCGATGTGGTGGTGGTGGGTTCTGCCATATACGCCGATCCTCACCCCAGGGAGATGGCCTTGAGGGTGAGGAGGATATTAGATAACTTTTCTCACCCCCGAGATAGGAGCCTGGCGGAGCGGGATTAAACGCAACGCGGCCTGAACGCCTTTGACCCGGAAGGTTAGAACGGTAACATCCCCCGTTGCGTCGTGGACAGCATTCCCGGTAATCCCTATAATCATTGAAGAAGGTCTTCGGGGCAGGGTGAAATTCCCGACCGGCGGTGAAAGTCCGCGAGCCGGAAGGCAGAACCGGTGGAATTCCGGTACCGACGGTGAAAGTCCGGATGGGAGAAGGCCTGTCGGCGTGATGAGTGCGCCGGGCTGACTCCCGGCGCGGTCTTTTTTCCGCACCTCCTTCTCCCCACCCGGAGCCAAGGTCGAAAGGAGCTTTTGTTCTGCATGCCCATGAAAGAGGACGTGGGTTTCATGAAAATGGCCTTGATGTTGGCCCGCAAGGGCTCGGGGATGACCCATCCCAACCCAATGGTGGGCGCGGTGGTGGTCAAAGATGGCCAGGTGGTGGGTAAGGGATATCACCGAGGCCCGGGTACTCCTCACGCGGAAGTTATGGCGCTTAGAGAAGCTGGCGAGCGATCTATCGGGTCGACCCTCTACGTCAACCTGGAACCCTGCAACCACCACGGGAGGACGCCTCCCTGTACCCACGCGATACTGGAGAGCAGGGTTTCCCGGGTGGTGATGGCCATGAGGGACCCCAACCCTCACGTACGGGGAGGAGGGGCTGAAAGGTTGAGAAAGGCGGGGCTGGCGATAGAGGAGGGTGTCCTGCAACGAGAGGCGGCCGAGCTCAACCGGAGCTACCTGAGCCTTGTCCTCCGGGGTAGGCCATGGGTAACGGTTAAAATGGCCGCCACGGCCGACGGGAAGGCTGCCGCCCCAGATGGCAGTTCTCGCTGGATAACCGGCGAGGAGGCGCGAAGGGCCGTGCACCGGCTGAGGAGGGAGTGTGACGCGATCATGGTTGGGATCGGGACGGCCATCGCCGATGATCCCGAGCTGACCGTAAGGATGGTCCCCCTTCGGAGCGCGAATCCCCCCTTGCGGGTGGTGGTAGATTCCCGGCTCCGCTTGCCCGAGGGAAACCGCCTGGCGAAGGGGGGGTTTCCCCCGGTGATGGTGGTGGTCTCGAGGGGACACGACCGCGAAAGAGCCGAGCTGCTCAGGAAAAGGGGGGTGGAGGTGGTGGAGTGCGGAGACGAAGAAAAGGTCGACCTTTCCGAGTTGCTGCGGTTGCTTGGGGACAGGGGGGTCGCCCACCTACTGGTGGAAGGGGGCCCTGAGCTGGTGGGCGCCTTCTTCCGGCAGGGCCTGGTGGACGAGGTTCTCCTCTTCTTGGCGCCAAGGGTTTTGGGCAACATTAGGGCTCGGGATTGGATAACGGGCTTGGACATCGCCTCCCTTGAAGAGGCATTGGAGCTGGAGTGGATCGAGGCGAGGAGAGCGGGGAGGGACCTCGTGCTGAGGGCCCGTCCCCGTGACGGTTGGGATCCTGTCCTACAGGTCATCAGGAGAGGATGACCATGGCCTGGCCGTTATGGTGCCCGGGAAAGGACGGCAACCCCGCGGAGGTGAAGAGATGTTCACCGGCCTGATAGAGGAAGTGGGAGTGGTCAAGGGCCTGCGGCCTCACGGCGACGGATCCGTGATCTGGGTGGGATGCCGGAAGGTACTGGACGACATGAGGATAGGAGATTCCATAAGCGTTAACGGCGCTTGCCTCACGGTGGTGGAGGTGGGGGCAGACGGGTTTTTCGCCCACGTCTCTTTCGAGACCATGGAGAGGACAAATCTCAGGTGGGCTCGCCCAGGTACCCGTTTGAACCTGGAAAGGGCCCTGAGATTGGGTTCCCGACTAGGCGGTCACTTGGTCACCGGGCACGTGGACGCGGTGGGCGAGGTATCGGAAACAAGACGGCGTGGCGATTACCTGGAAGCGCGCTTTCGATGTCCCCAGGAGTTACTGCCCTATCTCGTGCCCAAGGGCTCGGTGGCGGTTAACGGGGTGAGCCTGACCGTGAACGACGTGGACGGTGAGGGATTCTCGGTGGCACTCATCCCGCACACCCTGGGCGAGACAAACCTCTCGGAGTTGAAAGTCGGCGATAAGGTCAACCTGGAGGCGGACATAATCGGCAAGTACGTCTTCAGGTACCTGGAGAGAAGGGAGGAGATCGGGGTCCACGGGCTCGTTGACAAGGTAGACGGATCAAACGGTGACGAGAGGTTGTGGGATAAACTGGAAAGGGGAGGCTTCCTTCTGTAAACCGGGAAAACGGAGCGTCCCGCTGGAAGGATCGACCTCTTGAACAAGCGCGGAAAGATCGAAGCCATGATTCACGGAACGGAGGTGTCAAGGATGGTGGAGAAAAGGGAAAGGGAAGAGCGGTCGGTGGAGGAAAGCCCTTTCGATACCATCGAGGAGGCCATCGAGGAGATCCGTCAGGGAAGGATCATCATCGTGGTGGACGACGAGGACCGGGAGAACGAGGGCGACTTCGTCATGGCCGCCGAGAAAGTCACCCCCGAGGCCATCAACTTCATGGCGAAGTACGGAAGGGGCCTTATCTGCATGCCCTGCATAGGAAAACGCCTTGACGAGCTCAACATTTATCCCATGGTCTCCGACAACACGTCCACTCACGAGACGGCCTTCATGGTTTCCATCGGGGCAAAGGGGAAGATAACAACTGGGATCTCGGCCCACGACAGGGCGGCCACCATCAAGGCCGTGGTGGATCCGGCCACCAGGCCAGAGGACATATGCAAGCCTGGCCATGTCTTTCCCCTGAGGGCAAGGGAAGGGGGCGTGCTGAGGCGCGCGGGCCACACCGAGGCGGCGGTGGACCTCGCCAGGCTGGCGGGCCTTTTCCCCGCCGGGGTAATCTGCGAGATCATGAACGAGGACGGGACCATGGCCCGGGTTCCCCAGCTGGTGGAGATCAAGAAGCGCTTCGGCCTCAAGATGATCACCATAGAGGACCTCATAAGGTACCGCAGCAGGACGGAAAAGCTGGTGAAAAGGGTGGTGGAAGTCAAGCTCCCCACCGCTTACGGGGAGTTCAAGGGCGTCCTCTACCAAGCGCTCACCGATAACCGGCATCACCTGGCCTTGGTAAAGGGGGAGGTGGAGGGAAAGGAGAACGTGCTGGTGAGGGTGCACTCCGAGTGCCTGACCGGCGACGTCTTCGGCTCCTTGCGCTGTGACTGCGGCAACCAGTTACGCATGGCCCTACGCAAGATCGAGGAGGAGGGAATGGGGGTATTCCTCTATATCCTGGGCCACGAAGGCCGGGGCATAGGCCTTCCCCATAAGCTCATGGCCTACAAGCTGCAAGAGGAAGGGAAGGACACGGTGGAGGCCAACCTCGAGCTCGGTTTTCCGCCCGATGCGAGGGACTACGGTATCGGCGCTCAGATCTTAAGGGACCTAGGCCTTACCACCATCCGCCTCATGACCAACAACCCGGCCAAGAGGGTCGGCTTGGAGGGATTCGGCCTGAAAGTGGTGGAGAGGGTGCCATTGCAGGCCGAACCTTGCCCCGAGAACATGTATTATCTGAAGGCCAAGAAGGAGAAGTTGAACCACCTGCTCGAGATATGAGTCGAGGGCCTCGGTGTCCCGTGATCGACCTTGGGGCGCGCCGGTAAAAGGACGGGGAAAGGAGTGAACATGAACACTTACGAGGGAAACCTGATAGCCAGAGACCTGAGGATAGCGGTGGTGGTCAGCCGGTTCAACGAGTTCATCAGCGTGAGATTGCTGGACGGGGCCCTGGACGCCCTCAAGAGGCACGACGCCGACATGGAAAAGGTCGACATAGCTTGGGTGCCGGGATCCTTCGAGATCCCTCTCGCGGCGTCCAGGCTGGCCAGGAGCGGGCGATACGACGCGGTGATATGCCTGGGGGCGGTCATCAGGGGTTCCACGCCTCACTTCGATTACGTGGCGGCGGAGACCGCCAAGGGTATCGCCAAGGTGGCCCTTGACAGCGGAGTTCCCGTGGCCTTCGGGATAATAACCGCCGATACCCTGGAACAGGCGGTGGAGAGAGCTGGGGCAAAGCAGGGCAACAAGGGCTGGCAGGCGGCCCTCACGGCGGTGGAGATGGCAAACTTAATGCGATCCCTCCCTTCCGAACTCTGAACGCCATGCCCCCTCCCGGACGCTGAACTTCGTGGTTTCTCGAAATTGCTGCCCGGGCGCAGAGCCCGGGCCTTTTTTTTGGTGGAGGAGTTCACCTTTCCAGGAGATTGGTTTCTGGTTTGTGTATTACCCTGATCATGACCACCTGGTTTTTAAAGGATTCATTGGAACTCATGGGTTTACAGTGACAGGAAAACGCGTCCTGCATATCGATGGGATAAGTCCCCTGCTTGCTCGCCGGGGAGGTTCGCGGGCCACGGTTAAATCAAGCGGGGAGTGCGTTGTTAGGGAGAATCGTTCTCCTGGTTAAGCATCAAGGGTTATATGTGCTCCCAGCGAGTAATGCCTTGGCGTCAGAGTGACCTCGCTTAGGCCCCTCGGCTTCAAAGGCATAGATGCACTAGATCCCCGCATCGGTCAAATGTCACTGCCCCATCCCCACAAGGGGTGGTTCAAGGCGCTTATCGTGGGTGTCGATAACAAACTTGGGGCTCGTTTTCCCACTGGAAGCGTGGCCCTCCGTCAGGTATGCCATGGTGGAGGTGCTTTCCCTTGTACGAGGAGATCCTGCAGGGAGGCGTCGAGGAAACCCCAGACCTCCAGAGGCAAAGGAAACACAGGGTCCTGGTGGTGGACGACGACCCCGTCATCAGGGAGCTGGTGAGGGAGACCTTGAACGACGACCGTTTCCAGGTGCTGGAGGCCTGCGATGGCTCGGAGGGGATGAGGCTCTGCCTGGAGCAGAAACCCGACCTGGTGATCCTGGATATCATGATGCCCGGCCAGGATGGCCTCGAGGTCTTGAGGAAGTTGCGGGAGGACACCTTCACCAGTCACATCCCCATCATCCTCCTCACCGCCAGGGGCATGGTGGAGGACAAGATCCGGGGCATAGAGACGGGTGCCGATGATTACATAACCAAGCCCTTTGACCCGCTGGAACTGGAGGCCCGGGTTATCATGCACATACGCCGTTCCATCCGGGACGGTGAAGCAAGCCCTCTCACCGGCCTGCCCGGCAACCGTGCCATCGAGGAGGCCATCGAGGAGAGGATAAGGAAGGGCGTCAAGTTCGCCGTCGCTTACGTGGACCTGGACGACTTCAAGGCCTACAACGACAAGTACGGGTTCCACCGGGGAAGCGAGGTAATCAAGATGACCGCCCGCTGCATAGTGGAAGCGGTGGAGAAATACGGGGACGAGAGCGATTTCATCGGGCACATCGGAGGGGACGACTTCATAGTGGTGACGGACATGGTCAAAGCGCCCCTGATCTGCCAGGAGATCATAAGGCTGTTCGATACCAGGGTTCCCGCCTTCTATGACCCGGAAGACCGGGAAAAGGGTTACATCGTCAGCAGGGAGAGGAGTGGGAAGATATCGCACTTCCCCATAATGACGATCTCCATTTCCGTGGTGCACAACACCTATCGGGTCATCGAGCATCCGGGGAAAGTCGCCCAGATCGCGGCGGAGCTGAAGAAGTATGCCAAGGCCCAGAAGGGAAGCGTCTACGTTTTCGACCGAAGGCGGAGTGGTTGATGCGATGGGCGGGACCCATTCTTCCCCCCTTTCTTCCGACCGGGAAACTTCAAAGCCCGACTTGTCGAAGGGTCGAGAGAAATTAAGGGTTTTGCTCAGCTCCACCAGCTTCGTGGCCTCTCTCTTCTGGCTCATAGTCACCGTTTCCGCCATGCTTTTCGTCTTTCCCTACTCCGAAAACCTGGATTCGGTGCCCTTTTATATCTTCCTTGGAATCTCCATAGTCGTGTTCCTGGGATATCGTTTTTTCCCCTACCACGGTTATCACCCGGTGGCTTACTCGCTTCTCTTGATCGCCACCGATGCCCTGATAGCCCTTATGATCTTCCTCGCCGGTGGTGGGGATAGCGCACTGGCGTGGCTCTATCCGTGCGTGCTCTTGTTCTCTTCCACCTATCTCGAGCTGTGGGGAACCTTGATGGTGACGCTCGCCACCATCCTGGCCTTTATCTCTCCCGTCATCTACCAGGACATATCCTCCTCCTCGGTCAAGGGCATGTTCGTGGCGATACCATCCTTCTTCCTGATCTCGCTCTGCGGGCATTTCCTCATAAGGAAAGCGCGAGAAGAGGAGCGGGAAAAGCTCGAGCTGACCATGCTGTATTCCCAGGCCGATACCCACCGGAAAGAGTTGTCGGTGCTCTACACCGTGTCGGTCAAGCTGGCCGCCACGTTGAGCGAGGACGATATCCTAGGCATCGTGGCGGAAAAAGTCCACGAGCTGGTGGAACATGACGCCATGGTCCTCTGCCTCTATCGGGACGGGAGGCTCATCCCGAAGACCAGCGCAGGAATAGAAGGAGCTCTTGCGGAGGAATTGACGGTTGCGACCCCGGAAAACCCCATGATCATGGCAGCGGAAGCGATGCTTCCCGTGTTGGCCCACGCGGGCGAAGAAGGGTTTCCGGAACGCGCTTCCCGAGCAGGTTACCTTTCCCTGATCTCGACCCCCATTTTCGCTTCCGGAAGGACCCTGGGCGCCCTGTGTCTCCTTTCGGCCAGGGAGGACGCCTTCGACGACGACTCCGCGCGATTGCTCTTGACCCTGTGTAGTGAAGCGGCGGCGGCGCTCGAGAAGGCGCGCCTTTACCGTAAGACCCTGGAGGAGAAAGGCAAGGCGGAAGCGATCATCAGGGGGCTCAACGACGGTCTGTTGGTGCTGGATAACACGGGGAAGGTGGCGTTGGCGAACCCGTCGGCTGAGAGGATGATTGGGCGATCCGGAGGTTTGACCGGTTTGAAGGTGGAGGAATTGCTGGGGGGCGATGGGGGAGTTCTCAAGTGCACGCCCCATCCCGGGGAGGCATTCCATAGAGTCCTGGAGACCGGGGAGATGCTCTCCGGGAAGCTCGAGATCAGCGGTCAACGCCCCCTCCATTACCAGATGACCTGGATACCGCTGGTGGAGGAAACGGGCAGGAGTTTCGGGGTGGCGGTCATATTCCACGACGTGACCGACTTCGTGGAGCTTGACCGGGTGAAGGACGACTTCATATCCATCGTCTCCCATGAACTGAGGACACCGCTTACCTCTGTAAAGGGCTTTTTAAGGCTACTCCAAGCCGAAAGGGTGGGCCCCCTGAACGAGAAACAGAGGAAGTACCTGGACACGGTACTGCAACAGACCGACGGATTGATATCCTTGGTCGGCGACTTGCTCGACCTCTCGCGGATGGAGGCGGGAAAGATCAGGGTCGAGAGGAAACCGGAGGACATGGGCGAGATCGTCCGCGAGGTCGTGGGCAACATGGAGAGCCTTTTCGAGGAAAAAGAACTGGATGTGCGGTTAGATCTGCCCAGCGGGCCGACGTGTGTGATGGGAGACAGGGAAAGGATCCGTCAGATATTGGTCAACCTGCTGCACAATTCGGTTAAATTCACTCCCCGAGGAGGCAGGATAACGATAAGGGTGGAAAGAGTTGATGGGGGCGCTATCCTGTTGCAGGTTTCCGATAACGGCCAAGGCATCCCGCCCAGAGATCTCGAGAAGATATTCGATAAATTCTACCAAGTCGATCCTTCATCCACCCGCCAGCAGCCTGGAGCCGGTCTCGGATTACCGATATGCAGGAAGTTGGTGGAGGCCATGGATGGGAAAATATGGGCGGAGAGCGATGGTCAATCCGGCTCGACATTCAGGGTCTTGCTCCCGGGCGTCACCGAGATGGAGTCTTTGGATGAGGGCGGATCGGAGGGAAACAGCACCTTGCCATTTAAGGAAGACGTTGTCGGGTGGCCCTAAGCCCCGCTCGACGTGGATCGGGACCGGCCTGCGGCAAGATCCTTGCCATTTTGGCAATTTAATGGCAGAAAGACCAGGTAGATGTCAATCTGGACACTAAAACGGCTATAGAATATACTTGCCATTTGACGGATGTGAACCGTTAGCTTTCGGCCCGGCCTGGCGCGGGCCGAAATGGTTTATTTTTACTGCCGAGGAGGGATGTGAGATCGACAAAAACGTTCGGGTCAACGAGAAGATAAGGGCCAAGGAAGTAAGGGTGGTGGGACCGGATGGCAAACAGATAGGAATAATGCCCCTCAAGGAGGCATTGAAGATAGCAGAGGACATGGACCTCGATCTGGTGGAGGTGGCACCGCAGGCTGATCCTCCCGTCTGCAAAGTGATGGACTACGGAAAGTACCGCTACGAGCAGTCCATAAAGGAAAGGGAGGCGAGAAAAAAACAGACCGTTATCACCTATAAAGAGATGAAGATGCGGCCCAAGATAGATGTCCACGACTACGAGGTAAAAAAGAGGCACATCGAGAGGTTCCTGAAGTCCGGTCACAAGGTAAAGGTAACGGTGATGTTCCGAGGGAGGGAGATGAGCCACACCGAGCTGGGGCTTAA
>JBBFMI010000048.1:0-10512 GCA_037478635.1 Candidatus Geothermincolales bacterium
GACCCTCGTCCCGTGGTACACATCCCTGAGAGAAATCGTGGTCCTTACCAGGAGGTCCTCGCCCCTTTGCGGATACTCCCTGGCCCTGGCCCGGCGACCACCGCCGAAGAACATGTCGAAGATGTCGTTGAAGGGGGACATGAAATCGGAGAAGGGATCGGCGGCACCGGACACCCTCAGACCCGCCTCGCCGTACATGTCGTAGGCGCGCCGCTTATCCGGGTCGCTGAGGACCTCGTAAGCCTCGGTTATTTCCTTGAACTTCGACTCGGCCTCGGCGTTGCCCTGGTTGACGTCGGGATGGTATTTCCTCGCCAGGCGACGGTAGGCCTTCTTTATCTCCTCCTGGTCTGCGTCCCTCGAAACTCCGAGTATGCCGTAATAATCCTTCATGAGCGGGATATCTCACCTCACGGTCTTCGGGTCTTAGCCGGTAAGGGTTTCCAGGGCTCGGCTAAGGGAACGGGCGATGAAGTCCACCGTGGGTATGACCCGGGCGTAATCCATCCGTGTCGGACCTAAAACGCTAATGGTGCCCGCCATCTCGTCCCCGATGTTGTACGGGGTTGCTATGAGACTGAAAGACCTGAGCTCCGTGGCAAGGTTCTCGTCGCCGATCTTGACTACCATCTCGTTGGCGCGGATGACCTCCTTCAACATGTTCAAGAGATGGTATTGCTCCTCGAACTTGCGCAGGAGACCCTCGATCTTCTCAAGGCCCTCCTGGTCCAGCCCCCGGAGGAGGTTGACCGCTCCGCCCACGTAGACCTTCTCGTATTCCTCGCGGAACATCATCTCCACGATTCCCTCCAGGGCGGCTCGGGCCAGCTCTTTTTCCCTGACCCCCTTCAGCAGCTCCTCGGGGTCGATGTTCTCCAGTTGGTCAAGCTTCTTGCCCGAGAGCTTCTCGTTCAGATAGTTCTGCACCATCTCTATGTCCTCCGGTTTGACCGGGGACTCGAGGCTCAGGGTCATCTTCTCCACCCTGCCGGTGTCCGTGATGACCACCATCAGGATCAGGTCATCCCTCAGGCTCACCAGGTCTATGTGCTTGAAGCTGTTCCTGTCGAGACGCGGCGCGATCACCATGGCCGCGGCCCTGGTCAGGCGCGAAAGCAGGTGCGTGGTCTCCTGGAGGAGCTGTTCCAACTCTCGGGTCTTGCTGGAGAAGAGGGCAAGGATCGCTCTCCTCTCCTCCACGCCCAACCTTATCCTCCCGGTGAGGTTGTCGACGTAAAAACGATACCCCAGATAGGTGGGGACTCGGCCGGCGGACACGTGGGGTTGGTAAAGGTAACCCATGTCCTCCAGGGAACTCAGCTCGTTCCTTATGGTTGCCGGACTAATTCCCAGGTTCAGGGTCTCCGCCAGCGCCTTAGAGCCCACCGGCTGCCCGGTCATTATGTAGCGGTATACCACCGCGTTGAGTATCTTCCTCTTCCTCTCGTCAAGCATCATTAGCACTCTCCCTTTATGAGTGCTACCAAGTATAAGGTAAATGATGCCAAGAGGGACGGTCAAGCCGACATGATCCTCACCAAAACCTCGTTCTGGAGTAAAATTCCCCGGGTGGTGAGGGATATCCTCCCTCCATCCCTCCTGATCAGCCCCAAACTCTCGAATTCCGACAGGGCATCTTCCCTTCCTCGCAAGAGGTCTATCGAAACGCCCTCCTCCAGCCTGAGGCCGAGAATCAACCGCTCCTCGTCGTCCTCCCCTGGAAGCAGGGGATGGACTGCCCGCACGGGAAGGGCGGATCTCCTGATAGAAAAGATATAGTAGAGGACCGAATCTACGTTGCTGATGCGGACGCCTCCCAGGAAAGAGTGGGCGGAAGCCCCGAGTCCGAGGTACTCCTCCCTGCGCCAGTATCCCAGGTTATGGCGGCACTCCTTTCCGGGGAGGCAGAAATTGGAGATCTCGTACCTCAGGTAACCTCGCTCTCCCAGCATCTCCACGGCGCGTTCGTATTCCCCGGCTACCCTGTCCTCGCCGGGGAGTTCGATCTCCCCCCTCTCCACTCTCTTTGCCATGGGGACGCCGGGGGAAAGCGTCAGTGGGTATATGCTCACGTGATGGGGCCCTTGATCCAGCACCTCTTCCAGGGACTCGATGAAGGAGTTTCCCAGCTCCTCTGGCAGCCCGTATATCAAGTCGACGTTCACGGTTACCCCATCCAGGTCCAGGGCTTTCCGGAGGAGTCTTCGACATTCCAGGGGACCGTGTATCCTGCCCAGGAAGGAGAGCGATCTACCGTCCAGGGATTGGAGCCCGAGGCTCAGGCGGTTGACGCCCAGGTGGACGACCTCTTGCAACTCGCTCCCGGCCCATGTGCCCGGGTTTACCTCCACGGTGATCTCCGTCCCTTCCCCGAAACGGAAAGCTTCCCGCAACCGGGAGAGGATGGATTCCAGCTGCGGGGGAGTCATGGTGCTCGGCGTTCCCCCGCCGAAGTAGACGGAATCCACGGATCTCTTGCTGGACGGGAGAGCCTCTGCCCACAGCTCTATCTCCCTGTGAAGACACGAAAGGTACAGCTCCATGAACCTGGAAGACGCCTTCCGGGAGGTGAAATCGCAGTATGGACACTTTCTGACGCAGAACGGCCAGTGCACGTAGATCCTCATCGGTGGACGGGTACCTCATCTCCCCCTTTCCTCGCGGGTCACGGTGAGGGCACGGATGAAGGCCTCCTGGGGGATCTCCACCTTGCCCACCATCTTCATCCTCTTCTTGCCCTCCTTCTGTTTTTGCAAGAGCTTCTTTTTCCTGGTTACGTCACCACCGTAGCATTTTGCCAGCACGTCTTTCCTCCGGGCCTTGATGGTCTCCCTGGCCACTATCCTTCCACCCACCGCGGCCTGGATGGGCACGTCGAACAGCTGTCTTGGGATGAGTTCCCTGAGTTTCTGGGCGATTCTCTTGCCGTATTCGTGAGCTCGCTCCCGCACCACGATGGTGCTGAAGGAGTCCACCGGCTCCCCGTTGATGAGGATGTCCAGCTTCACCAAGTCACCGGGGAGAAAACCGTGGAACTCGTAATCCAGCGAGGCATATCCCCTGCTGCGGGATTTCAGCTGGTCGTAGAAATCCACGATGATCTCGGCCAGGGGCAGGAGGCACCTTATCTCTACCCTGCGACTGGAAAGGTAGGACATGTTCTGGAAGACGCCCCTCCTCTCCCTCAGGAGTTCCATCACCGCGCCCATGTACTCGGTGGGAAGGATTATGGTTGCTGCCACGAACGGTTCCCGGATCTCCTTTACCACGCTCATGTCGGGGAGATCGGAGGGATTGCGGATGTAAAGCACCTCTCCCTTCCGGGTCTCCACCTCGTAGATTACGTTAGGAGCGGTGATCACCAAGTTGAGGCCGTATTCCCTTTCCAGCCTCTCCTGGACGATCTCCATGTGAAGAAGCCCCAGGAACCCGCAGCGAAAACCGTATCCCAGCGCCTTGGAATTCTCCCTTTCGAAGCTCAGCGCCGCGTCGTTCAACTTGAGCTTCTCCAGCGCCTGTTCCAGTTCCTGGAAATCATCCGAATCAACCGGGTATATGCCGGAGAAGACCATCGGCTTGGGCTCTCGGTACCCGGGGAGCGGCTCAGGGGCGGGACGGTTCCTCTCGGTGATGGTATCCCCCACTTTTATCCGCTGCACTTCCTTGATCCCGGTGATGACGTAACCCACGTCGCCCGCCGCAAGCTCCTGGCAGGGCGTCATGTCGGGAGAGAAATAACCCACCTCTTCCACTTCGGCGGAGGCGCCCGTGGCCATGAAGGTTATCCTGTCGCCCTTTTTAATCCGCCCCTCGACCACCCTCACGAAGGCGACCACGCCCCTGTAGGTGTCGTAGGTCGAGTCGAAGACCAGGGCCCTCAAGGGTTCGGCCGGGTCGCCCCCCGGTGGCGGAACCATTTCCACCACCGCTTCCAGCAGTTCTTCTACCCCTTCTCCCGTCTTTGCCGATACCCTGAGAACCTCCGCCGAGTCCACCCCGAGCAGTTCGGCGAGCTCCATCGCCGCGCCCTCGGGATCCGCCACTGACAAATCGATCTTGTTGACCACGGGTATGATCTGAAGGCCCGCCTCCACCGCCAGATACGCGTTTCCCACCGTCTGGGCCTCGATACCCTGGGTCGCGTCCACGAGTAAAACGGCCCCCTCGCAGGCGGCCAACGACCTCGATACCTCGTAGGAGAAGTCCACGTGTCCCGGGGTGTCTATGAGGTTCAACCGGTAGGTATGCCCGTCCCTGGCCCGGTAATCCATGCGCACTGCCTGTGCCTTTATGGTTATGCCCCTTTCCCTTTCCAGGTCCATCCGGTCCAGGAACTGCTCGGACAGCTTCTGGCGCGGAACCGTGCCCGTTATCTCCAGGAACCGGTCAGCCAGGGTGGACTTACCGTGATCGATATGGGCTATGATGCAGAAATTCCTTATCCTCTCCCTTTCCATGTTCGCTCCCTTCTGGCACAAACATATTTTAGTTCCCCTACCCCTTCGGTCATCAATGCCGTTTCATGCCACGCCCGCCGTTCGCACGACCGCTCCCTCGATTTGATTTATCGAAAACCCACGGATAACTCCGGTACCGGAGAACAGTAGAGGCCCCGACCGTACTTTCCGCCGGCACTGATCGAATCAGCCCCGTTTAAGCCCGTCGTTTTGCCTTTCCACCGAGATACCACAGGTCGGACAAAAGGATTTAACCCCCGGCTTTCGCGTTGCCCACGGGCCTGGATCGCGCGAATGGTTTTCTTGTCCTTCAAATCTTCATCGAACAAAAACCGTGACCATGCGAGGTGACCGTTATCGACGGGCGCTCTTTCCTGGTTGTTCACTGCGGGGGCTTATGTTACAATTCATTCCGTTTTATCGGAAAGGAGGTATGGGTCTTGCCGAACATAAAGCAGCAGATCAAGAGGATGAGGCAGGCCGAAAAGCGGCGCCTGAGGAACAAGTCCCGGAAATCGGAGATCAAGACATATATCAAGAAGTTCAAGAACGCGCTGGCCGAGGGCGACCGCGAACAATGTGAATACTATCTGAAGAAGGCCCAGAAGGCACTGGACAAGGCGGCGAGCGACGGGATCATCCACAAGAACAACGCCGCCAACAAGAAGTCCAAGCTCATGCGGAAATACAACCAGGTCTACGGCACGGCATCGTGACCGCCATTCACCCGACGTATTCCAGGGCGGCTTGAAAGCCGCCCTTTGGTTCTCTAGCCAGTCTCCTCGCCCCGCAATAGGGCGCCGAATCTCTGCCTCAGGGCTTGCACGATCCTTTCCCGGCAGCCAACGGCATCCTGGTCGCTCAGGGTCCTCTCCTTGGATTGGAAGGTGAGGGAGAAGGCCAGGCTCTTCTTGTCTTTCCCCAGTTTTTCGCTACGGTACAGGTCGAAAAGGTAAACGTCCTGGAGTTCCTCCCCCCCTGCCCTCCGGATCTCCTCCAGGACGTTTCCCACCTTGACCTTCTCGTCCACTATGATGGCAAGATCCATCAGGACGGCGGGATAGCGGGGGATATCCCGGTACGACACCACCTCCGGCACCGCTTTCAGGAGGGGTTCCAGCTCGATCTCGCAGAGCTGGACGTCCTCCGGGAGATCCAGCCTCCTCGCCACTATGGGGTGTATGCTGCCCATCACGCCGATCTCTTCCCCACCCATCACGACCCGGCAGGAAGCTGAAGGGCGCAGGAAGGGGACATCCCGTTCCACCAGTTCCAACTTTCCGACCCTCATCTCGTCGAACAAGGCCTCGAGTAATCCCTTAAGGGTGAAGAAATCCGCCCATTCCTCGCCCTTTTTCCAGCCTTTCCTGACCCAGCGGCCCCTCAGGAGCAGGGCCAGCCTTTCCTCCTCTCGGGGTTGTTTCTCCCCTTCCACCGGCAAAAAGACCCTCCCCATCTCGAACAAAAAGACGTCCTCCATGTCCCGGTTGAGGTTATGGCGGAGAGAAGAGAGCAAGCCTGGAAGGAGTGACAGGCGCAGCTCCGAGAATTCCTCGCTTATGGGGTTCTTGACCCTCATGGGTGAACCTTTCAAGTAGATCCCTTCCGGGTCCATCGCCCCCCTCCATTCCGGGGCTATGAACGAATAGTTTATGGCTTCCCTCAATCCCTTGCCGGAAAGGATCCTCCGTATCCTGCGACGGTTGGCCTGCTGCGGGGTAAGCCGACCCACGTTGTGGGACGTGAGGGGAAGGGTGGATGGTATGCGGGAGTAACGGTATACCCTGGCTATCTCCTCCACCAGGTCTATCTCCCTTTCCAGGTCGAAACGGAAGGTGGGGACATCGACCACGAACCCCTCGGGTTTCTCTTCCACTCCCAGTTCGAGGGAGGAGAGGATCGAGACGATCTCCTCGTCCTTGACTTCCGTTCCCAGGATCGACCTGGCCCTGTCCGGCCTCAGGATTACTTTCCTTCTCTCTACGGGGCGGGCCAAGGCATCAACCCTGCCCCGGTACACCTTTCCACCCGCCAGCTCGGCCATCAGCCAGGCCGCCCGGTCGGCGGCGATGCCACAGCCGGCGGGATCCACGCCCCTTTCGAACCGGTAGGAAGCCTCGGTGGAAAGGCCAAGCCGCCGGGAAGTCCTCATTATGTTCCTGGGCTCGAAGTGGGCTGACTCCAACAGTACCTTGTGGGTCTCCTCCCTCACCTCGGTGTTCTCGCCACCCATCACTCCCGCCAACGCAATGGGGCCTCCCGGATCACATATGAGGAGGTCTTCGGCCTCGAGGACCCGTTCAACCCCGTCCAGGGTGACCATCCTCTCGCCGGGCCTTGCCCGCCTCACCACTATGTGCGAGTCCCTTATCAGGTGATAATCGAAGGCGTGCAGGGGTTGCCCCATTTCAAGCATCACGTAGTTGGTTATGTCCACCACGTTGTTGATGGGCCGAATGCCGCAGGACACCAGCCTCTTGCGTATCCACCAAGGGGAGGGGCCGATGACGACTCCGTCGATGACCCTGGCCACATAACGGGGGCACAGGTCGGGGTCGGCCAGGGTTATCCTCACCGCTTCCTCGGCGGGTTCATCGACTTCCTCCAAGGAAAAAGAGGGATACCGGAATGTCGAGCCGGTGATGGCTGCGATCTCCCTGGCCATGCCCACTATCGACAGACAGTCCGGCCGATTGGGCGTTATCTCAAGATCGAGGACCACGTCGGGAAGGCCGAGGTAACGGAGGAGGTCATCCCCGGGAACGGAGTCGGCACCCAGCTCCATGATTCCCTGGAGATCATCGCTGAGGCCCAGTTCTCGTTCCGAGAGAAGCATCCCCTCCGACATGACCCCCCTCAATCGCCTCGCCTCCACCACCGTTCCTCCCGGCAGAACCGAGCCGGGGGGAGCGAAGGGGGCCTTCATGCCCACTCGCACGTTCGGCGCACCGGTGACTATCTTCCACCTCTTTCCCCCAGCTTCTACCGTGCACAGCAGGAGCCGTTCCGCGTCCGGATGCGGCGTCACGTCCACCACCTGGGCGACGAGAAGGCCCCTGGCCTCCTCGCCCCTTGTCTCCACGCCCTCCACCGAGGTGCCGGTGTTGGTGAGCAGGTCCACCAGCTCATCCACGTCCAGGTCAATATCCACGAATTCCCTTAACCATTCGAGCGAGACCTTCAACTCTCCACCTCCATGACATACCCCTCACGTCAGGGATCCATCGGGCTAAGTAAGGACATTTTTTCTCGACCAACCTGTCGTCTATCCCATGCCCCTTCCTGGAATGGCTTAGTGCATTTCCAAGTAGTGCCAGCCCCTTTACATCCCCCGGTGTCGATAGGAAACCCGGTCTTTTTCCTCGCCGATTCCCCTTATCAGAACTGACACAGAAAACGGACGTCGTTCTCGTAGAACAGGCGTATGTCGGGGATGCCGTATTTCAACATGGCGATCCTTTCCACTCCCATCCCGAAGGCGAAACCGGTCACCTCTTCCGGATCATATCCCACGTTGCGGAAGACGTTCGGATCCACCATGCCGGCTCCCATTATCTCCAACCAGCCCGTGCCCTTGCACAGTCGGCAGCCCCTCCCCCTGCACATGATGCAGGACACGTCCACCTCGGCGCTGGGCTCGGTAAAGGGGAAGAAATGGGGTCGGAAGCGGACCTCTCTATCCTCCCCGAACATCATCTTGGTGAAGCACTCTAAGGTTCCCTTGAGATCGCTGAAGGAAATGCCTTCGTCCACCGCGAGGCCCTCGACCTGGTGCATCATGATGGAATGGGTCGCATCTGGGACGTCGTGGCGGTATGCCTTCCCGGGGGCGATGACGTAAAGGGGTGGACGGGTGGATTCCATCACCCTTATCTGCACGGGAGACGTGTGGGTGCGCAAAAGGAGATCGGGATAATCCCCGAAGGGCGAAGAAACGTAGAAAGTATCCTGGAGGGATTTGGATGGGTGCCAGTCCGGGGTATTCAGGGCCTCGAAGTTGTAGTAGTCCAACTCCACCTCGGGTCCCTCCACCACCCGGTATCCCATCCCCAAGAAGATGTCCTCTATCTCCTCGATCACCCGGGTTATAAGGTGAAGGCTTCCCCGAGGGATCGGATCACCCGGAAGGGTCACGTCGATCCACTCCTCGGCCAGGATCCTGCGAAGCTCTTCTTCCCTCACCGCGGACAGCTTCGTCTCCAGGGAATCCTCGATGTAGCCCTTGAGGAGGTTGCCCAGCCTGCCGAACCTCTTTCGTTCCTCGGCTTCGAGGGTGGGGAGCCTCTTCAGCAATTCAGTCAACCTTCCCTTCCTGCCCAGGTATCCCCTTCTCAGCTCCTCGAGCTCTTCCTCCTTCGAAGCCCGTCCCAGCTCGATCTCGAAATCTTCAAGTATAGTTCCGAACTGGGGATCATCGAGGATCTGTGCCCTCAGCTCCTCGTTCACCTCTCCTTCACCTCCAAGCTCCTCGTCCCCCTCCTCTTCGCTTCGTAGATAATAAGGGCGGCGGCCACAGATACGTTGAGGGACTCGGCCTTGCCGAAGATGGGTACGCTAACGTAACCGTCGGCGGGGATGAACTCCTCCTCTGGATATCCCCAGGCCTCGTTTCCCACCACCAGGACCGTTCGCTCCGGCCACTCCGTTTCCCAGTAAGAAACCCCTTTATGGGGGTCGGCCACCAGCAGGGAGTACCCCCGCTCCTTGAGAAGCGGGGCGCACTCCTCCAGGCTCACGTCCACGCAGTGGGGAACGTGGAATATGGATCCGGCAGAGCTTCTCACCGTCTTGGGATTGTATATATCCACGCTCTCCTTTCCCACCACCACCCCCCCGATGCCGGCCGCATCGGCGATCCTTATGAGGTTGCCCATGTTCCCTGGATCCCTGACCCGGTCAGCGAAGAGGATGATGGAGGGCTCAAACTCGAGCAATTGCCCAAGACTCTGGTCCATGAAAGAGGTGACCGCCAGTATCCCTGGCGGCGTCACCGTGGTGGTCACCGATAGCATGGCCTCCTCGGTGAGGAGGTATACTGGCGTCCTCCTCGCCTCCACGAGCTGGGAGAGTAGCTCGAGTCTCTCGAGCCCTTGTTTAGTGCACGCGATGAGGTGAGGGGGGTTTTCGGACTTGAGGGCCTCCTCGACTCCCTTGAGGCCCTCGACGAGGAATTTCCTCTCCCGTTTTCGATACGTCCTCTTTCGGAGTTGACGTAGGGCTTTGAGCTTCTCGTTCCGGGGACTGCTTATCTCGCCGGTGATGCGAACCCCATCAGACCCTCGCCTCCTTTCCACTTTCCTGCGAGGCGAGGGTGACCCTAGCCTTCTCCGCCAGCTGCGCGAATCCCTCGGGATCCCTGACCGCCATATCCGCCAGCATCTTGCGGTTGAGTTCGACGCCCGCCAGGGCAAGTCCTCTCATGAACCTGCTGTATGATAGGCCGTGCAGGCGGGCAGCGGCGTTGATCCTGGCGATCCAGAGCCTCCGGAAATCCCTCTTGCGGGCTTTCCTGTCTCGGTATGCGTACTGGAGGGAATGAAGGACCTGCTCGTTCGCAACGCGGAAATGCCTGCTCCTGGCGCCCCTGTAACCCTTGGCCAGAGCGAGTATCTTCTTCCTCCTCTTCTTCCTGGCTACCGAATGTCTAGTCCTGCTCATGATCCGACCGACCTCTCTTTCCCGTGCTTTTTCGAATCACCTTATCGGATCGGCCCAGGTGTCGCAACCATCAACCGATCCCCAGCATTCTCTTCACGTTCTTGACGTCATGGGGCGATACTTCGTGCTTCACGTTGTACGACCTCTTTCGGCGGGAAGTCTTCTTTGAAAGAAGGTGGCTTCCCCAGGCCTTGCGTCGCCTAATCTTGCCGCCCTTGGTGAGCTCGAACCTCTTCGCCGCCGACCTGCGTGTCTTCATCTTCGGCATCGCTCATACCTCCGCATCACTTCTTTGACGCCCCCACCGGGGCGAGGATCATCTGCATGTTCCTCCCGTCCAGCTTGGGCTCCGATTCCACCGTGCCCAGCTCCGATACTTCTTCAGCGAGTCTTTTCA
>JBBFMI010000049.1:0-9994 GCA_037478635.1 Candidatus Geothermincolales bacterium
CGGTGACGCCGGGGGTTGCGGGAGAACGTTCTTATCCGGCGGACCTGGCCCTGGAAAGGCCGCAGGACTCGAGGAGGTCCACCACCCCCTGGGGAAACCCCACGTGCATGACGTGCAGGCCGGAGACGCCGGGGAGTTGCAGGAGGGAGTGGACTATCTCGCGGGCCAGCTCCAGCCCGGTCTCGGCGGGATCCGGGGTTCGCATGAACTCGTTTACGAGGGAAGGGGGCAGGTGGATCCCCGGAACCCGCGACATGTATCGGGCCATCTCGGCGGAATGCACGATGAGCACCCCTGCCACCAGCCTGGTCCGGCCGAGGGCCAAGTGATGAGCCTGCAGCCAGCGAGCGAATGCCGCCAGGTCGAAGACGGGCTGGGTGACCAGGAAATCGGCGCCCGCGTCGATTTTCGCCATGAGGCCTTCCTCGTCGAAGGGCTCCTCGAAGGGGTCCACCGACGCCCCTATGAGGAAGGGGACCGGTTCCTTCAAGGGGGACCCGTCGCAGAGCCGGGCCTCGTCCCGCATGATGCGGGCCATGGCGATGAAGCTCGGCGTGTCGACGCAGTTGAGGTCCTCGGCCTCAGGAAGGGATCCCAGGGAAGGAGGGTCTCCCCGCAACAGTAATAGGTCGTACATGCCCCAGGCGGCGGCGGAGAGGAGCTCGCTCTGCAGGGCTATGCGGTTGCTTCGCCGGGCCACCAGCTGGAGCACCACCGGTACGTCCAGTTCCTTCACAAGGTACGCGGCGGCGGCGAGGGCTCCCACCCTGGGCCTTGCCCCCGGGGATTCGGTCACGAAAACGGCGTCCACGTGGGGGGCGATCTTCTCCGCCTGGCCCACCAGGGGTCCCAGGTCCGGGAGGCGAGGCGGGGTGAGATCGGAAGTGATCGCCAGGTCACCGCCCAAAAGCCTGACCCGGAAAGGCGTTTTCTCGATTCCGTTCATCGTCGAAGTCACAGGGATTTTCCAGCGAGTCGGATCTCCAGGGGGCCGACGCCCTCCACGGTCTGAAAGGGCTCATTTTTCCCTGGTGATGCGGAAGCGGCATCTCTCGCCTCCCTTGGGGAGGGCTTCCATCACCTCGATCCTGAACTTCCCACCCAGCTCTGACAGTAGCCCCATGAACTCGTGTTGGGAGCAGCTCACGGAGCAGTCGATGTCCAGGTGCTTGAAGTACCAATCGTACCAGGGGTCCCTCCTGATGGTGAGATAACCCACGTCCCCGTCGATCTCGGCGTAGATCTGCTTCAGTTTCGGAAGGTATGCCAGGGATTCGTTGTTAAGAAGGAGGAGCAACTTCAGGGCGTCTTCCACCGTTGGCTTCAGCTGATAGACCTTCACCAGCCTCTTTCCGGCGCTCTGGCCCACGCCGTGCATGGCGGCGTTGATGAGGTCCTGCAGCTTTTCCGGGGGTAGGTTGTTACGGGCGTAGATGGCTATGTCGTTGAAGACGCCCATGAGGGCCGCGTACAAGGTCCTGTACTTGTCATCCACCGACATGGCCGGGCAGAGAAGTGGCTGCAAGAGATTTCACCTCCCGTCGGGATACGACGATGCCGGCGATCTTAAGAGAGCCCGAGAAGATATTGCCGCCATCGTCCCCTGCCTACTCGGTCGCCGTTCGAGCTCAGTACCTGCTCACGTGATTCTCGCATAACCCGAACATCCCCTCCACGGGGATGGGCTGGCTTCCTGAACCTAACCTTCCGCAGAATGTCCCGAAGGGTTGGTGGAAATCGCTGTATACCGGACCGAGCCCCATCCTCTGGGCCCTTTCGCCGAGCGGTTGGAACTCCAGGTCCACCTGGCCGTCCAGGGTCCTGATAAACCAGGGCTGCAGGGGCCTTGCCTCGCTGAAGCCGAAACGGGCCGGGCCCAGCAGCCTGATCTCCCCGTCCACCCAGATACAGTTCTCGTTGTATTCCTCATCGTCGGCGATGACGTTGTGGCACAGGTTGACCCCCAGGAGCTTGCCGTCGGCGTCGTAGCCGCCGAAGGTGGCCCACCTCCAGAAGCTCCGGTAGGGGTAGAAAGCCTTGTGTTCGTCGATCAGGCAGACGTCCCTGTCGGGACGGAGCTCGATACATGAGCCTCCCAGATTGACCCGGCCCTCCGCCGGGGCCAGGTTTTTGTGGGTGTAAAGGGGGCGCCGGGGGCCGAACGGGCTCACCACCACCAGCGGGCGGTACTTGTTCACGTCCTCGAGCATGAAGACTTCCCCGGATAGCGTGGGCTTTCCAGGCGAGGAGGCGTAGAACGCGATGCGGTGCTTCCCCTCTCCCAGCCGGTTCATGACCTGGAGGAAATAACCCCGGGCTTCAAAGCGGCATTCGCCCTCCCATATGCTCTGCGCCACCTTCGCCGAACCGGGGGGGCCCGAGCGGGAGTGTTCCACCATGGCTCCAGACTCCCTATCCAGGTGGTAGATGAAGGAAAAACCCAGGAACCCGGCGTCGAATATGACCATGCCCAGGTAATGGGATGGGTTGATCACGGCGAAGTGTTGCCAATGCTTGAGGCGCAGGCGGGAGAGGGCCGAGAGAAGCCGCCCGGGCAACAACCCTTCCAGTTGATGGAAGATGTTGAGCTCATCCATCCCCGTTTCGTGGAAGGGAAGCTCGAAGGCGCCGAAACCTACGACCTTTCCTCCCTCCACCAACCTGGGACCAGCTTCCTTCAGCTGCCGCATGTCCCCCCCTTGTTCGACGCACAATCCAACCGGAAAGACCGAACGACCTGGCCTGTTTTTCATTAATGATAACCCGGCCCCGGTCCTTTTGCACTTGCGGGAGGACAAGGGGACAGCGAATGCCCGTAGAAAAGGATTAACCGGTAGGGAATACCGGGTTTTTTCGATATGGCCATGGTTACAGATTGGAAAGCGGCTTTTACCACGCTTGACCCTGTCCGGGGGTAGGATGCTTGACCCTGTCCGGGTGATGGACCTTGCCCCCCCTTCCGCTCGACATGGGCTATCTTTCGTGCGGGGGTTCTCTTGGGTGGCGATGTCCTTTTCCCCCGCGTCGGGATCGTGGGGGCTCCGCCGGGTGGTTTATCGGAAGAGAGGTCAGGGAAGATTGGTGTTGGGTTGTGCTTGACGGAGCAAGCGTAGATCGCGGTTGGACCAGGGAAGGTTGGTGGGCGGGGAGACTTGTTGATTCGTGACCGGGAGCTGTCCCGGTGACGATGGCATGAGGCCTCGGGATCAGGCCTAAGCCGGAGCGCGACCCCGGCGGAACCGAAGCTGGAACTTTTCAATGTGCCGCGGCAAGCATCCCGCGGGCGTGAACTGTCCCGAGCCTGGCGCACGAGGAGGTGAATTGGATCGGGAGGTCTTCACGGGCCACGGAGAAGGCGCGGGAGGTCAGGACATGATCACCTCTCTTCAACACGTGGGAATAGGGGTCCGGAACGTCGACAGCTCCCTTTCGTTCTGGTCCGAGCTGATGGGCTTTCGCCTCAAGCTGGGGGACCGGGCTTCTTACATGGAGGAGATGAGGGAGCTAATCGGCTCACTGGTGGAGCTGAGGGTGGTGATGGCCGCGAACCTCAGGGGAGGAGGCGCGGTGGAGCTGGTGGAGCACCTCTCCACCTCTCCCAGGGAGCCCGCGGCGCCGGTGTGCTGGGGCGACATAGGTTATCTGGAAGTGGGGCTCAAGGCCTACCGGCTCGAGGAGCTATACCAGGACCTCCGCCGGAAGGGGGTGGGGTTCTTGACCCCGGTCAGGGAGATCGAACTGGCCTCGGGCCAATGGGAGCGGTTCGCCTATCTCCGGGACCCCGACGGCAACCTGGTCCATCTGGTGGAAGAGGGACGGGGGAGGAGGCCGGCGGTGGGAGGCGTGAGGCACCTGGCATTGGGGGTGAGGGACCTGGAAAGGTCGGAGCGTTTTTACCGGGAGGTCCTGAACTTCCGCCGGGAGGTCAACAGGTTCAGGGGAAGGTTGCCCGAGCTCGAGTCGGTCTGCGGGGAAGAGGAGATGGAGGTGGTGGTCCTGGCCCAGGTGCCGGAGGGGCGGCCCAGGCTACCCCTGCTGGAGCCCGCCATGTTAAAGCTGGTACATACCCCTCGGTACAGGGGAAGACCGATTTTCGAGGGTCGTCGCTGGGGGGACGTGGGGATAATGGAGATGGCCCTGGACGTGGTGGGCCTGGAGGAAAGGCTGGATAGGGCGGTGGAGGCCGGGGCAGAGTTGGTCCAACCTCCCACCGCGGTGGACTTGGGGATGGGCACGAGGGGGTGTTTCGCCTATCTCCGGGACCCCGACGGCAACCTGGTGGAGCTCTGCGAGGCGGAAAGGGTCCTCTGGAACTCCCCCGCCCTGCTCGGCAGGGTTTTGGGGTGGGGCTTAGGGGCTGTTCGTCGTCGGCTTCTGTCGTGACGGAGCCATCAGTCGTGGTGCCTTGGACATGATCTTCATCGTTGAAGCGGAGGCGATCGTGCCCTTGAGTGATTCCATAAAGGTTCATCGATGTCACGCAGGCGGGCGATCGTACGGCGTGACGCAAGGCCCGGTATAAAATCTTCGTGGCTGGGGTGCGTTTTTGAACGCCGTTTGTCCCCGGCACGCGGGCGACGATACGAGAGAGGGGTGATACGGGTTGAAGGATGAACCGTGGGAAGGGATACCCGAGGACCTGGCCAGGACAGCTGAATTCCACGGCCACCTGTGCCCGGGATTGGCCCTGGGCTATCGGGCGGTAAAGGTAGCCCTGGAGAGAGGCGGATGGGAGCGACCCGAGGACGAGGAGCTCATCTGCGTGGTGGAGAACGACTCCTGTAGCGTGGACGCGGTGCAGTACCTGGCAGGGTGCACCTTTGGAAAAGGGAACCTGTTCTTCAAGGATTACGGAAAACAGGTGTTCACCTTCGCCTCCCGGAAGGAGCCGGGAAGAGGGATAAGGGTCAGCCTGCGGCCCGATCTCTGGCCCTCCCAGGAAGAAACGTCCGACCCGGGCGAGCGGAGGAGGAAGGTCATGGAGTTGTTCCTCGGCCTTCCCGCCGAAAGGCTATTCCGTGTCGACGAGGTGGATCTCGAGCTCCCGCCAGCGGCAGAGATCAGGGCCTCCGTCTTGTGCGCGAACTGCGGCGAACCCACCATGGAGAACAGGACGGTGAAAGAGGGAGACAAGGTCCTCTGCATCCCCTGCTCCCAGGGATGGGTCCCCCCGTGGAAGGGTTGAGGTTCCCCGCGGACGGGGCGGGAAGCGGAGGGGGACGGCGGTGTGGCCGTATTCAGGCTCGGGCTCCCCTGGTTTGCCGCGAAGAGGGGTTTTGCGGCAATGGACTTTGTGTGGCGCGGGCTCCTGGGATGGAGGATCCCGGATCCCTCCGGTCATGGCCTTTTCTGGGAGTGAGCGAAAGCGCCTCCACCGGCATGGCCCTCGGGGCGGGTGAAGCTTCCTGGGACCGTGAAAGCGAAGACCTCGTCGCCGGAGGATCAGCGTTGGGGTGGCGATCGCAGGAAAGGCGATCATGACGTGTCCCGGATGATTGATAGGGGATAGTCTGACGGTTTTCACCCCCACATTTTCTTGGGGAGATGGCTGGGCAGGAGATGAAGGTTGGATCGGATGGAATCACGGGAATCGCTGGAGGAAGCGGCGTTCACCTTGAGGGCGGCCGAGGAACTGCTCATGGGCGATCAGCCTCGCAGCGCCATCTCCACCTCCTTCATGGCCATGCTCTATGCCGCGCAGGCTCTCCTTTTTGACCGTGGGATAAGGCCACGGGATTGGGGTGAAGTGGTAGAGGGGTTTCAGAAGCTGGCGTCTTCCGGGCTGGACGTGAGCCCGGAGAACCGGCGCGCCCTCGTCATAGTGGCGCAACTCTACCGCCAGGTGGAGCTGGAGGAATCCATGGAGGCAGATCCCCTGACCGCCCGGGCCTGCCTGGAAGACGCCTCCCGGTTCATCGACGAGATGAGGCAGCTGTTGAGTCGGCCGGAAGAGCCGTGAGACGCTGTGGCCGGGTCCAGCGGCCACCTTCTGGGATTCTTCTGGGATCGGGCCTCCCTCAAGGGTCGGTCCAAGGTAGACCTCCAGTGACCTGGTTGCTTGCAGGAGAGGTAAGGTCACAAGCCACCTCAAGGGGTCAGTCCAAGGTAGACCTCCCGTGACCGCGATGCGTGGAGCGGGCTTTTTTGGATGGTTGCGGATGCCGTTGGTCGGAGCCCCTTTCCCGGGAAAACCGGGGAGCGGATTAGCGCCGTCTTTCCCACAGCTCGAGAAATCGCAGGCTATCCTCCCACATGTGGACGTTGTTGAAGAGCACGTAGGCCTTCCTCTTGCGGCTCTTCCTCAGGATCTTTATAAGTTCCTTCAGTTCATCGTCGGTGTATTTATGGCGGTAACCCGCGCCCCCGTGCAGGCGCCAGTAGATTATGGGGCCCGCCTTCTCCCTGCTCTCGAAGGGGTCGACCACGTGGACCAGGTCCAGCTCCCGGCAGATCCTGGCCACCTCCTCGGGATCCCAGTTCCCCCTCGGCTCCCAGGCTAAAAGGAAGTCGTCCCTATCTATGGTGCGGAAGAACTCCCTCATGTTGGCCAGGTTCTTGGGGCCCGGCTGGAAGGTGGCGGGTGTCTGGAATACCACTACCTCCGCCTCCAGGGCCCGGGCCACCTCCCGGGTCTCCTCCCAGGCCTGGTAGACCTCCGGGGTGGGCTTGAAGGAGCCATAGGCGTCCTTTTTATCTTCCGGTATCGGGGTGGTGAGCTTGCTGTAGGTCGGGCTGGAGGGCCGGTGAGTGATGAGCTGCCAGGCCTTGAGGGTGAACTCGAAGTGGGGGGGCGCTTCCTGGCGCCATTTCAGGGAGGTCGCAACCCTGGGAAGCTGGTAGAAGGTCTTCTGGATCTCCACCAGGGGAAATGTCCTGTAATATTTTTCCCTTGCCTGGGGGAAGCCGCAGCAGCCTACCTTGAGCTCCAAGTCCTCACCTCGGGACCTTGCCCTTTCCGGGTCAGACCGATCCGGGTCGCTCCCCGCCCAGGGCGCGAAGTAAACCGACCTAGTCATTATTTTATACAACGGCGATGTGGCGCAGAAGCGGCTCCGAGGGAGGCTCTCCTCCTATAAAAGGTCAAGTATGATGGCCATAAGAGGACGACGGCCTTACCTCCCGTGGTCACGTGGCTATGAACCGTTATCACGTGGTTGGGAACACGCAGGAACCACTTCCCGCTGCTATTGCCCTCAGCCGGCGCTGGGGGACGGGGTCCTTTCGAGGCCTAAACGCTTCAACTGCGGGATTCGCCCGGCGAGGATTCTCCGGTCATGCGAGGACCTGAGGGCTTGTCCTGCGGATCCCTGGCCTGTACCCTCTCCCTGAGCTTCTCGCTGGCCTCCTTGAGCGCTCTGAGGAACTCCTTGTTCCTGGCTTTCCATCGGGAGATGGTGTGGTGGGCGTAAGTGTAGATCGCCATGTCCTTCCAGCGGAACAGGAGTCCCAGTTTCCAGCATTGCCAGAGGGAGTAGAAGCGGTGCATGGATTTCACCGCCCCCTCTTTCTGGAGCTCGTAGGGCGTCATCAGCTTGGGTTGGAACACCACGTGGTGGCCGCTGTACTTGGACCAGTCGGTGATGAATATGCGGCCTTCCCTCATGAGCTCGTCGAAGGTCTCCGTGCCCGGGAGGGGGGTGAGGACCAAGAACTGCACGGTATCGAGCTTCATGCTCCGTGCGAAGCGCACCGTCTCCCTGATGGTCCTCAGGTCATCGTCGTCGGATCCCAGGACGAACATGCCGTGAACCCGGATACCGTGCCTGTGCAGCGCCTTCACCGCCTCGGCGATGTCCTGGACGGTTTGCTCCTTGCGATAGCTTTCGAGGGTTCGGGGATTGATGGACTCGAGCCCGAGGTACAGGAAGAGGCAGCCGCTTTTCTCCATGAGGTCCAGCAGTTCCTCGTCGCGGTAGATCTCCACCCTGGCCTGGGCGGTCCAGCGGATGCGGATGCCCCGGTCGATTATGCCCTGGAGCAGGGCCTTGGTCCTCTTGACGTGGGCGGTGAAGTTGTCGTCGTAGAAGAAAATGGTCGCCTTGGGGTTCATGGAGTGGAGTTTTTCCAGTTCCTGCAGCACGTCCTCGGTGTCCCGGAAGCGGTAACGCCGCCCGAACATCTTGGTCACCGAGCAGAACTTGCAGTTGTAGGGGCATCCCCGGCTGGTCATGATGGGAAGGATGCGTATCTTGTGGAAGTCCTTGATCAGGGTGAGATCGGGCCAGGGTAGCTCGTCCAGGTTGTGAAGGGGTGGTTGGGGTGGGTTGTGCACCACCTTCCCGCCGTCCTTGAAAGAGAGCCCCTTGACCTGGTGAAAGTCATCCCTGCCCTCCACCAGGGCCCTAACCAACTCCAGGAAGGCCATCTCGCCTTCCCCCCGGACCACGAAATCAGCCCCTTTTTCCAGGGCTTCCTCCGGGAGGAAGGTCACGTGAGGCCCTCCCATGACCACCGGAACGCGAGAGGTCCTCTTTATCCTGTCCAGGATGGAGTAGGCCTCGTTCGCGGTGGGAGTGATGGTGGAGATCCCCACCAAGTCGCTGGAGAGGATGTCATCCCAGTCCAGTCCCGAGATCTCCTGGACGTATATAGTGGGCCTGATGCCCAGTTCCCTCTGCACCAGGGCCCCCAGGAGGGGAAGTCCCAGCCGGGGGAGTTTGTAACGGCTGTAGACGTGCACTCCTGGAGATTTCGGCTCGATCAGCGTGATCTTCATCGTCTCACCTTTCTTCGTCGATAAAGGTTCTATGCGTTCCTTGCTTCCTCGCAATCGCGTTCGCTACCCCTTGCCCCAGGGCTTACGGCCGGTTCTTCGCTTGCCGCTTCCCTTCTCGCGTTGCCTCTCCCATGTCAAGGTAAAACTTCTCAGGTCTAAGGCAGTCGGGACGCCTTCGGTTTTTCCGCCATAACGACTACCACCCCCAGACCTTAATATCATATACCCCACCTCCCTTGGTTATTAACGGATTGACTATTTCAGCGGTACAAACACGGGATGCGATCCGTCGCAAGGTGAAGGCCCGATGGCGATATACCGCCGGCGCATATCGAAAAGGCCCCTCCCATTCCCTTATCCACTCGGCTTTGGCCCCCTGGGGTTGTATCTTGCCCTGCTCGATACGCTTGCACGGGCTTTTCCGTCGTCCTTTTTGCTTCCTTCAGGTCGATGGGTTGCCCGGCGACGTCGGTTCACGCGAGGACGAAGCGGCTATCCCCAGACAGATGGGCGGGCAGACCTGCATCCTTCGGGGGATGCATCTGGTTTCTCCGGGGATCGGTCACCGACCGGACGAAACTTGCGAAAAGCCGCCCCTGGTCAAACATCGCCGGAGAGGGAGGGAGAATTCGTCATCGCGGGTTGACTTTTCGTGACGGGTTGCTCGCTTTCCGGGTATTCCGATGCCCGGCTACCATCGCCGTTTTGGCCTAGGAAAGCGAGCACACGTTGGGCGGCTGCCATGCCCCCGAGGAGGGACCCGTGCATCCCACCGCCGAAGGAACACCATGCCCCGGCGAGAAATGCCCCGGGAACGGGGAGGGAAGGCCCGGGGAGATAGAAGGGCCAGCGATGGACGGTGGCCTCGAAGCCGAAGCACGCGCCCTGGCCTGCCCCTGTCAGGCGATGGAGATGTGGCGGGGTGGTCTTGAATTCGCGGACGAAGCCCTTCGCGGCCGGGTGGATGGAGAACAATTCCTCCTTGAGCAAGGAGGCGAGCTCGGAGGCCAGGTCCCCGTCCTCCTGGAAGAGGTGGAAGGAGGAGGGGGGGAGGGGTGTCCTCACCAGGAGCGAACATCCGCGGCCTGCGGGGTGGGGGTCTTTGGCGATGAAGACCAGGCGCACATCGTGACGGACCTCGCCCAACCTCATTCTCTCCGGCCTGGAGGGCAGGAGGAAAACCCTGTCAGGCAGCCGCAGGTCCTCTGGATAGACCAGGTGGAGGGAGAAGTAGGTACACGAGGGCTTGAGGGAGGCGAGGGCTTCCCCGTATTCCTC
>JBBFMI010000049.1:10004-10439 GCA_037478635.1 Candidatus Geothermincolales bacterium
GAGACCAGGGGAAAAAAGGACATCCAAATGCTTGGGCCAAGGCCTGGGCCTTTTCCGGCGTCCGATTCAGGATGAAGGGCCGACCCCCTTCCTGGATCAGGCCGAAGACCACCGCCCTGGATTCAAGCTCACCTCCCCGGAAACGGACCGTGAAGGGACCCCCGTCTCCTCTCTTGGCTTTCACCTGTTCCACCGGCGCTTGGACCACAACCCGGCCTCCAGCCAGGTGCGTCATCTTGGCCATCTCCCGGGCCAGGGAAGAAAAGCCCGCCGTGGGGACGTATATCCCGTCCATGAAAAGGTCGGAGAGGAGAAAACAGCCGATGATGGCAGGTAGGCGCTCTGCGGGAATTCCCCACACCTCCGCCAAACCCGATAAAAGACCGTACAGCTCATCCCGGAGCCCGTATCCTCTCAGGAAGGAACTAAAGGAGA
>JBBFMI010000050.1:0-10421 GCA_037478635.1 Candidatus Geothermincolales bacterium
GTCTCCACCGTGGTGACCTCAGAAAACGGGGTGCCGGTGGTGGCCGAACGGGCCGTGTACGACGACGCGAGGACCTTCGGCCACTGTAGCGTGGGGGTGACATCTCCCTCCACCACCTGGTACCTGGCCGAGGGTGCCACCGCGGGCATCTTCGACTGCTGGGTGCTGGTCATGAACCCGAGCCCGGACAAGACGGCCAAGGGAAGGCTCACCTTCCTCACCGACACTGGCCCCGTGGCGGGCCCCACCTTCGAGATCGGCCCCGGAAAGAGGCATTCCTTCCACGTGGACTCCTACGTCACCACCTTCGACGTCTCCACCGTGGTGACCTCAGAAAACGGGGTGCCGGTGGTGGCCGAACGGGCCGTGTACGACGACGCGAGGACCTTTGGCCACTGTAGCGTGGGATATGCTCCCTGATACCACCAGGCTGACGGGGGAGGGGACCTGGAAGCCCCTCCCCTGTTTTTATAAGGAAGAGTTTGGAAGTGATTTACCTTTTCAAGGAGGGCACGATGTTTTATCACTTAACGCCATCACTTCAAGGTTATGATTAGATCACAAGAGTATCTAGATAATTTAGTGCAACCAAAAGTGTGGAAAGATTGTGTAACAAATACTGTGTAAAATTTGATCATTACAGAAACCAAAGAGACCAAATAGCCTTCCTCCAAGTAGCGTAACAATTACTATGTCAAGCTTGCTTTGTACAGGAAATAGGGCAATTAAATAGCCTTCCTCCAAAATGTCAACGAGAAATAGGAGGAAGGCTGTGGCGATACGTGATGAGCACACTTCAAATGAAATGGACGCACAAGTAAAGAAGAAATCAAGCAGATGGAAAGGATAATCAAGCAGAAGCTTATGGAAAAGGAAAGGGAACTTTTCTGGAAGAACACTTGGTTACAAGGGCATTGGCTTCTTGATGCAATATCTGCTCACCATTAACGAGCTCACCTGGGCCCAACATGTCCCACGTACTCGATCTGATCGGGATTTACTCCGCTAACCTACTCGGAATAAGGCAGGTCTCGTTGAATCTTGAGTACCTCATCCTCGCTTGTGCAAGTTCAGTATTAACACCTGCCGTGTAAGGCAGGCAGTAGAAGCTAGCTACGGACTATCTACTCCCACTCTTTTTGCCAAGCTTGCCAGGGTAATGGAGACAGATGGTGAGACGGACCCTCGCCAGGCCCTTGCCCGGGCAAGCACGGGGATGACCTGACCTGCACTCGCATTTCAGGGGAAATGGATCGATGTCGGTTTTCCCGGGACGGCGTTTGCGTAGCTTTCCATTCCAGGTGGGATCGCACGGGCTCAGGGATCTCCATGACGATTCCCGGACCTCGCGGTGGGGAGTTTAACCCCACCCTGATCTGGCTTTTTCTTCCAGTAAACGGAATAAGGGCCCCCTTTCGGGGTGGAGGTTTCACAACCGGTTTCACAACAAGAAGAAGGGGAAAGAATCCACCTTCCAGCGTCCTTCTTCCCACACCATGCGGACCCGCGAGGTCTGTTCTTCCAGGTTTCCTGGGCTGCCGAACTCGATGGTCACGTCCACCTCCACCGACCCGTCGGCGTAGGTCATCTTGCCCGGGTCGAAGCGGTAGGATCTCGCCTTGCCGAAGATGCCCGAGAACTCCTCCCTGGTCCAGGGCCTGGTCACCCTGTACCTCTCGCGGAAGGAACTGCTGAGGGAGGCGAAAACGCGGTCTGTTCTGTGGTCTATGCAGTCTGCCAGGAAGCCCTGGAGGGTCGACCGGGCCTCTGCCAGGGCGATCGCCTTTTCGGGCGACAGGGGCTTGCGACGCCAATCCATGGCGGTGAAGGAGGTGACGGTCCACCGGAGTCCATCCCATTCCAGGGATATGAATTCTTCCCGTTCCCCCTCTTCGCCCTCGAGTTGAAGATACACAGGGATCATGGCCGTGTTGCCCTTAACCTGGAGTTCCTCGGGTTTTAGTCGGTAAGAGGAGATTCTTCCCATGGCCGCCTCGAGGTCTTCTTCGCCGAGCGGGTCAGGGACCTGGTTTTCCTCGAGGTAAGCGGGGCTTAAAAAGCCCCTGGCCTCCTCCGCCCGACCCTCGCCGCAGGCATCCAGGAAGTCGCGGGCGGTCACTACCGCGGCCTCGCTCCTGGCCTTTTCCCACATTTCACCGCTTCCACAAGAAGAAAAGGTCATGGGTAAGAGGAGAAACACGGTCATGGCGAGGAGGAGGCCGTATGGTCCATGTTTCCCCTTCCGATCCAGGACATTCAGGTTTTTAAGGGGGACCCACATGTTGGTGACGCCTCGATGTCCCATCCTCTCCGCCTCTTTCCCTTTGTGACCTCGTGCGATCGCGAGGTCGGTCGATATGACAGGGCGATATGGGCTACGGTCGCGCCAGGCGATCTATCCCGATCCTCTTTCAGCCGTTCGACCTGAAAGCCGCCCCTGTCGCCCTTTCGATTCTCGATTTCCATCCCTATATCCTCGCCCCCTCTAAAAGTATATTCGAGGGTCTTCACCATCACGGGACAGGTTCTTGGAAAACAGGGATCACCGGGGCGCCATTGTCACCCCGTGCTTCTTATCGAATGCGCAGGGCACTTGACTTAAATCCTTGCCCCTTGATGCCTTTGCCGACTTGCCGGCCTCGGTCCCTTTTCCCAGGATTCGCACGTTACAGGGGACCATCGGTTTGACTACCTCCTTTCCGGTGACTAATATACAATTTGCTTGTGGGCGGGCCGGAACGGGAGCTCGACCCGGCAGAATGAAGGAGGGATGGACATGACCGCGCTCTTCCAGAGCTTCGGGCTTCCCGAGCTGGGAGTGATCCTCCTGATAGCCCTGATCATCTTCGGGCCCGCGCAACTTCCCAAGATCGGGAGGTCGCTCGGGAAGGCCATCCGCGAGTTCCGCGCTTCGAGCCAGGAGATGACCAAGGCCCTCCAGGAGGGGCTGGAAGGCTCAGAGGGAGAAGAAAAGAAAGAGGATAAGTCCGAATAATCGCTTTTTCCTCGCTTCATCATCCAGGATTACCGTCATCTCGGGCATAGGGAGGTTTGTCTTTTGTCCGAGCCCCGCATGACCGTCATCGAACACCTGGAGGAGCTGAGAAGGAGGATCATCGTTTCCTTTCTCGCCCTCCTGGTGGCGATCGGGGTGGGTTACGTGTTTTCCTGGGAGATCCTCGACTTCCTGAAGGAACCGGCGAAGAAGGCCGATATCCCCTTGGACCTTTATTACCAGACCATCCTGGAGCCCTTCATGGTCCGCTTCAAGATCGCCCTGTATGCCGGCCTGGTCATAGCCCTTCCCGTGATCCTCTATGAGATCCTGGCATACGTGGCGCCTGCCCTGCGCAAAAGGGAGAAGAAGGTGATGTACTCGGCCCTGAGCTTCATCATCTTCTTTTTCCTGGTGGGAGCCGCTTTCTGCTATCTTTACGTCCTGCCGGTGGGCCTTAACTGGCTGGTGGGGCAGGCAGCGGGTCGGATAAGGCCGGTGCTCATGGCGGGCGATTACGTGGGGTTGGTGGCCCTGCTCATGGTGGCGGTGGGGCTCACCTTCGAGACCCCCCTCCTGGTATGGCTGGTGGTGCGCCTGGGCATCGTCACGCCCCAGAGGCTCCACAAGAACTGGCGCTGGGCAATCCTTATCATAATGGCTTTTGCCGCCCTACTCACCCCCGATTGGAACCCCATTACCATGATGATGGTGGCCGTGCCCATGTTCCTCCTGTACGAGGGAAGTATCCTCATGGCTGCGCTGGGCATGAGGAGTTCGAGGAAAAGGCGCGAGACCGAGGATTAGTGAGGTCGCAGTGAACATTACGCTGAAACAGTTTTCTTAGATCTCCTGCGAAAAATATTGGTGGTTTCATCGGCAAGAAGAATTGAGGAAGGAGGCAGGGAAAATAGACGAGATCACCATCAAGCAGAGGAAGATCAACAAGAGCCTGATTGCCCGCAGGTGCCGCCATTACGCGGAAAGGAACCCGGGACTCAAGGACTTGTTGAGGTTTTATAGGAAGGTTTTTTCTTTGCAGAAAGAGGCCCAGGGCTCCCTTCCCCGTCGTCTCCCCCATATCGAGGGGGCGCAGGTGGCATATCGCCTGGATGGAGGAGAGCTCCTAATCAAGCCGGAGGAACTGGAGGTGGACCTGGAGGTCCTGGAAGGCCTGTTCAAGGGCCTGGGAGAGCTTTTCGTCAGAAGGGGCGGAGACGCGGCCGGGATATTGGGGTCTTTCCTTGAAGGGAAGGGCAAGAGGGAACTGGAGCGCCTTGTCAACGCCTTCCAGTACAAGGACGAGGAGAAGTTCTTGTCTCTGGCCGGAGAAGAGGAAGCCGAGGTGGTTTACTCCCTTCTCCACCTATCCCTTGCTCCCTTTTACTGGAGGATGGCAGAGCCATTGGCCAAGCAGGCTCCATTGGGCCAGGTACCCCGCGGGACCTGTCCCGTATGTGGTGACCTGCCCGTTATGGGGCTTATTCGGTCTGACGATGGCGTCAGGATACTCGAATGTTCCCTTTGCGGAGTCCGTTGGGGAATACCCCGCATGATCTGTCCCTTCTGCATGGAAAGTGACCAGGAAAGGCTGGGCTACCTTTACGCTGAACGGGACAGGGCACACCGGGTATATATATGTGACAACTGTCACAAGTACCTCAAGGTGACCCTCCAGGAGAGTGAAAAAGAGGAGGAGATCGTCCTCGCGCTGGAAGACCTGGCTACCATGGACCTGGACCGGGCAGCGGAAGATAGGGGCTACCTGAGGGGTTGCCGGACTGCCTTTTCTTGATTTCGCAAATACGGTTTTCAAGTCTTGAGTGCGGTGGAAAAAGTCTTTTTAAATGACTTGATTTTTGTGAAGTTGATGATATATTTTTCTGGGGTTTTTAAGTCTGTAGCTTAGTTGACATAAGAATTAAGTACACGCGATGGATAACAACGTAGCACCTAAACTGGGAAACGATTCATTTCCCTTCGTCTATCCCCCGGTTACCTTTCGACCAGGAGCCAAACCGTACCCTTTCATCGCGTCGTCGGAGGACCATATTCCGGTTAGGTTCAAGGGGCCGAAGTCCATTTGAAGACAGAGGAAGGTGGCGATGAGTATGGAGCTGACGCGGAGAGGTTTCCTGAAGCTCGCCGGCGCGGGAACGGGGGTCGTTGCCCTGGCCAAACTGGGCTTCGATGCCGCTTCCCTGGCGGCTGGCGAGGAGCTACGCATCCGCCGGGCCAAGGAGACCACCACCGTGTGTCCCTACTGCTCGGTGGGCTGCGCCGCCATCGTGAGCGTAGAGGACGGTAAGGTAGTCGGTCTGGAAGGGCTCCCCGATAGCCCCATCAACCGGGGAAGCCTGTGTTCAAAGGGTCAGTCCATATTCCAGGTCGCCAACAACGATAGGCGACTGACGAAGGTGAGGTACCGGGCACCGGGAGCGTCGGAATGGCAGGAGAAGACCTGGGAAGAGGCCATCCCCGCCATCGCCCGCCTCATAAAGAGGACCAGGGACGCCCACTTCAAGGAGAAAGAGGACAACTCCGATGTGGTGGTGAACAGGTGCGAGGCCATCGCTCAGCTGGGCGGGGCGGCCCTGGACAACGAGGAATGTTACCTTGCCCACAAGTTCGCCCGTTCTCTCGGCCTGGTGTACATAGAACACCAGGCGCGCATATGACACAGCGCCACAGTTGCCGGTCTCGGCAACACGTTCGGCCGTGGGGCCATGACCAACCACTGGATCGACCTAAAGAATGCGGACGCCATCATGATCTGTGGGGGAAACCCCGCCGAGAATCACCCGGTGGCCTGGAAGTGGATCGAGAAGGCCCGCGAGGAAAGGGGCGCCAAGATCATAGTGGTGGATCCGAGGTTCACCCGTTCCGCTTCCAGGGCGGATCACTTCTCATTCATCCGTCCCGGCACCGACATCGCCTTCTTCGGGGCGCTCGTCAAATACGCCATCGACCACAACTACATTAACTGGGAGTACGTCCAGAACTACACCAATGCCCCGATACTCCTCAACCCCGACTTCAAGGGACCATGGGAGCTCGACGGGCTCTTCAGCGGTTACAACCCGGAAAAGAGGAGCTACGACAAGAGCACCTGGACGTACCAGTCAGGTCCCGACGGAAATCCGGTCAGGGTGCAGCTCATCCCCATCCAGGAGGACCCCAACTTCCCGGGAAGGGGGGTGCCGATAGGCCCGAAGGATGCCAACGGGAACTACATACCCTTGGAGTGGGACCTTATCCGGCAGGGTCGGTACGACGAGATGCGGCCGACCGTCTTCGCCAAGCTGGCGAAGCACTTCTCCCGCTATACCTATGAGGGCGAGGACAGCGTCGTGGCCAAGGTCTGCGGGATGGATCCCGAAACCTTCAAGGAGATAGCCGAGGCCTACGTGGGCACCACCCACAAGAGGGAGAAGAGCGGCAGCCTGGTCTATGCCATGGGACTCACCCAGTTCACCATCGGTTCCCAGAAGATCCGCGCCTTCTCCATCCTTCAGTCCTTGCTGGGTAACATAGGCATGCCGGGAGGTGGCGTGAACGCCGCCAGGGGCGAGAGCAACGTGCAGGGTTCCACCGATTTCGCGTTGCTCTCCCACCTGTGGAGTGGCTACATCTCGGTGCCCAACTCCACCGATCACCCCGATCTGGCTTCCTACTTGGACAAGATCACCCCGAAGACGCCTTACAGCTACTGGTCCAACACGCCAAAATTCGTCAATAGTCTATTGATGGCGCATTATGGCCCTTACGCCAAGGAGAAGGGATTGGAAGCCGCCTTCCAGCTCCTTCCCAAGGTGAAAAAGGGCTACAACTACACCCACATGGCGGTCTTCGAGGACATGTACAAGGGCGTGATCAAGGGCCTGATCACCTGGGGACAGAACCCACCGGTGGGAGGACCCAACGCCAACTTGGAGTGCGCGGCCATGGATAAGCTGGAGTGGTACGTGGCCGTGGACCTCTGGGACACCGAGGCCATGAACTTCTGGCGTAGGCCGGGCGTAGATCCCAAGGACGTCCAGACCGAAGTGTGGGCGTTGCCCGCCGCCTCGTCGGTGGAAAAGAGCGGCTCGGTGACCAACTCCGGGCGCGTGGCCCAGTACCGCTGGAAGGCCGTGGAGCCTCCGGGAGATGCTCGTTCCGACGCCTGGATAATGCATCAACTGGTGAAGGCCTTGAAGGAGCTCTACGAGAAGGAGGGCGGGCCCAACAAGGAAGCCATCACCGAGCTGTTCTGGGCATATGATGAGGACGAGCACGGCGATCCCGATCTCGACCAGGTCTGGCTCGAGATAAACGGGTTCACCTGGCCCGAGGGGGAGTTCTCCTGGGAGAAGGCCTTCAAGAAGCCGGTGTTCGGGTTCGGCAAGCTGAAGGACGACGGCTCCACCGCCTGCGGCAATTGGTTATATTCCGGTAGCTGGGCAAGCGATAGCGATATCAAGGGCATTGCTCAGTACCTGAACATCGGAAACGTCCCGGATACCATTCCAAGGGACGGGAAAGCAACCTCGTGGAACGGGATCCCCTTCAACAAATCCCAGTGGCATTACCAGAAGACGCCGGTCTACTATCTCGGGAGCGACGGGGTCACCATCTACAAGGAGAACCCTCCCTCCGATGCCAAGCTCATCAACCTCGGCACGTATCCCAACTGGGCTTGGTCCTGGCCGGTGAACAGGAGGATAATCTACAACCGCTGCTCCTGCGACTACAGCGGCAAGCCCTTTGCCCCGGACAAGGCCCTGTTCACCTTCAAGGAAGATGGCAGCCTGGACATGAAGAACGACGTCCAGGACTTCTTCCTCCACAAGGACTACGAGGGCAAGGTCAGCCTGCTCAACTATTCTGCCGCCCATCCCTTCATCATGACCAAGGAGAAGGGCGCGCAGGTAGCGCTGCTGTTCAGCAAGGGCATGGGCGATGGCCCGTTCCCCGAGCACTACGAGCCCAGGGAAAGCCCCGTGGCCAACTTGCTCAGCAAGACCCAGAACAACCCGGCCACCCGCATAACCTGGGATTCGGCCAAGAACGAACCCGACAGGTTCGGGTTCGCGGAGGTCGGCGATTCCAGGTTCCCCTACGTGGGAACCACTTACCGGGTCACCGAGCATTGGCAGGCGGGCCAGATGACCCGGAACAACTCCTGGCTGGGCGAGGCCATGCCCGAGATGTTCGTGGAGATCTCCAAGGAACTCGCCGACGAACTGGGCATCGCCAACGGTGACCTGGTGGAGGTGGAGAGTGCCCGCGGAAAGGTGCAGGGCGTGGCCATCGTGACGGTCAGGTTGAAGCCCCTCGTCATCGGGGATGGCAAGGGCGGCAAGAAGACCTGCCACATCGTGGGACTACCGTGGCATTTCGGTTTCACGGGGTTGTTCCCAGGCGGTCCGGAGAGGAATCGCATCCCTGGCAGGAGCTATGCCGCCAACCAGCTGACGCCCCACGTGGGAGACGCTAACACCTCCATCCCCGAGTACAAGGCTTTCCTGGTGAACATAAGGAAGGTGAAGTAAAATGGCTAACACTACCGATAAGGCCATACTCTTCGATGCCAGCAAGTGCACCGGGTGCCGGGGATGCCAGGTGGCCTGCAAGAACTGGAACCAGAGGGGTTATACCGAGACCCACGTCGAGGGGACCTACGAGAATCCCCGCCAACTGACCTCGCAGGCCTGGATGCGCATCCTCTTCAACGAGCCGGAAGAGAGACCCAAGGACGACAGGGAGATCTACTGGTACTTCACCAAGTACCAGTGCATGCACTGCACCGATGCGACCTGCGTCAAGGTGTGCCCCAGCGGGGCCACCAAGAAGTATAAGGTCTCTGACGGTGACAGTGAGGCCTACGTGGTAAGGACGGATCACAAGCAGTGCATCGGCTGCAATTACTGCGTGGCTACCTGCCCCTTCCAGGCGTGCCGTTACGATGAGAAGGAAAAGGGGATATTCCGTTGCGTGATGTGCTTCGACCGCATCACCAGCAGCCCCGATGATTTCCCCAAGCCGGAGCAGGCTTCGCCCGACCTGGAAAAGGCCAAGGATCCCGTTCCCTCCAGGAACATCCCGGCCTGCGTGATGACCTGCACCACGGGCGCCCTGAGTTTCGGCGACAGGGAGGAGATGATAAAGAAGGCCGAGGCGCGGGTGAAGTCACTCAAGGAGAAGGGGAAGAAGAACGCCCAGGTGTACGGGGTGAACGAGCTGGGCGGCCTCCACTACATATACGTTCTGGAGGACGACCCGGAGAAATACGGTCTGCCCGCCAATCCCTCGGTTCCCGCGGGCGTCACTATCTGGGAGGCTCTGGTCAAGCCGGGGGCACCCTGGGGAGGTCTCGCCCTGGTGGGGCTCGCCGCGGCGGCCGGAGTGGGCTACGTCATCAACAAGCGCAACGAAGGGTTGGAGCGCCAGGAGCTTGAGGGGGGTGATAAATAATGGCTGAGCTCAAGACCTTCCAGGGAGGCATCCATCCCCCCTACCACAAGGAGCTTGCGTCCGGCAAGGCCATAAGGCAGGCCCCCGTCCCCCAGGAGGTGCTGATCCCCCTGCAGATGCACGTGGGCGCCCCCTGCGAGCCCCTGGTATCCGAGGGGGACAAGGTGGAGCTGGGACAGAAGATAGCCGACTCCCAGGCCTTCGTCTCCGCCCCCATCCACTCCCCGGTGTCCGGGAAGGTGGAGGCCATAAGGGAGATAAGGAACTTCAACGGGGCCATGGTGAGGGGGATCGTGATCAAGGCCGATCCCACCCAGCCCGAGTTCGAGAAGAAGCCGGGAGAGGACCCCGAGGCCTTGAGCCCGGAGGAGATCCGCAAGGCGGCCCGGGAGGCCGGCCTGGCGGGCCTGGGAGGGGCCGCTTTCCCCACCCACGTGAAACTCAACCCTCCCGCCGACAAGCCCATCGACACGGTGATCATCAACGCCTGCGAGTGCGAGCCCTTCCTCACCTGCGACCACCGGCTCATGCTGGAAAGGCCCGCGGACCTGGTGGCCGGCCTCAAGCTGCTCATGAAGGCGGTGGGGGCGCGCGACGGCATCATCGGCATCGAGGCCAACAAGATGGACGCGGTGGAGGAGATGCGCAAGGCGGCGAGCGGCGCGGACGGTATCAAGGTGGAGGTCCTCGACGTGAAATACCCAGAGGGCGCGGAGAAAATGCTCATCTTCGCCTTGACCGGGCGCAAGGTCCCGCCGGGCAAGCTCCCGTCCGAGGTGGGATGCCTGGTGCAGAACGTGGGCACGGCCGTCGCCCTCTACGAGGCCGCCGCGTGGGGCAAGCCCCTCTACGAGCGCGTGGTCACGGTGACCGGCGACGGAATAAGCGAGCCGGGGAACCTCCTGGTTAGGATCGGCACCCCCATCCAGGCGCTCATAGACGCCTGCGGAGGCTTCAAGGGCGATCTCGC
>JBBFMI010000051.1:0-10077 GCA_037478635.1 Candidatus Geothermincolales bacterium
GGAGCGGGGAAACCGCGAGGCCAGGGGTTGAGCGGACTCTGACGGTGGTCCGTCGAACCCAGCGCGGTCACGGGCCAAGGACCGCCATCCCTCAAGCCGCACACCCGGAAATCCCGCGATTCCCGTGCCGATACGACGTGCTTTGACATCGAGAATTGGCGCCTTCCGTGGAATAGAACAAGTTCCTTTTGTGGAACCCGAATGCGGCAACCCCGGTAAGACTTCCAACCTGGACCCGGGAAATCCCTTTTGGTATCCATTCCTTTCCGATCGTCCTCGTGGTCAGTCCTCGTTCCACCGAACGCTTTCCCTTCCAGGCTGCACACGCCAGAGCCATGCCGGTACCAAGCATTCTTTGTCGCGCCTCACGAAAGAGCTCGTTTTCTCCTCCGCCACCTATTCGGATATAAGGCAGGCTCTCGAAATACCTCGCCCGGACCGATGCGATGAGCCCAGGAGAATACCAGTTATTACCAGGTTGGTTTTGGATCGCACCAAGTGGTCTTTTTACTATCGCCGCCTTTACTGACATGAGCAAAGTATTTTAAAAACTCGCCCAGACCGATGCGATGGGTTGAAAAGGTTTACCAGGTCATTCCAGGATGGTTCAGGGCCGCACCAAGTAGGTTTTCCTCTAAATAAGAGGCCCGCCCCGAGGCGGGCTTGCCTGATCTTTCCTTTTGGACTTTTACGCTCGGGCCCTACCCTGCCCGGAAAGCTCACGCCTTGAGCGACTCCATCAGCTGGTGGACCTTCTCCAGCGCCTGGTCCAGCAACTCCTTCGCCCCGTCGACATCGCCGTCCCTCCACGCCTGACGGGCCTTGCGGACCAACTCTCTCACCTCTTTCATCCCTTGCCTGAACTGCTGCAGCTTCTCCTGGTCCCCCTTGATGGATTCCAGCAGTCTTTTTGCCTCTTCGCGATATTCCCTCGCCTTTTCCCGCATCTTCCTGCGGAATTCCCGCACCATCTCCCGGCGCTTCCTCCTCAGCTCCTCGAGCTGAGGGTATTTCTCCCGCAGGGCTTCTTTGAGGGAGCGCAACTCGTCCCTCAACTCCTGGAATTTCTCTTTAAGCTCCGGGGGTACCTGCGGTCTCCCGGCATTCTCATCGGCCATGACCGGTACCGTGACGGCCAACACGCAAGCCACCAAGAACACGGTGAAGGCCGCGACCGCCATGGTCGCTTTCTTGCCCTTTTTCACCTCGTATCACCTCCCTTCGTCGGCCTCTTGCCGGATGTCCGGCCTTGCGTCGATGCCGAGGCCCAAGATGCTCAAGCAGATTATCTCTCCCTGCCCGTGTATGAATATCTACCGATGGAATTAAAGGCCGGTTCACGAAATGTTAAGAAACCGTTAAGGAACCGGCCCGCCTGCCGAACCGCGTCCAGGCTCCGAAGCATGTCCGACTTGCACGCCCTTACCTGGTCTTCCGCCCTCTTTAGGGGTCCGAGATGGGTTCGATTCCCTTCATCGACCATCCCCTGTGGCCAGGTCCATGCCCAGGAGGTCCGCCACCTTCCTCACCTTGCTCCTCCACTCCTCGTCCCCCTCCTCCGCCAGGCGTGACAGTACCCTGCGCATGGGACCGGGCTTCACCCTGGGAAGGAGTTCCCGCACCACCGCTTCCGGGTCCGAGGTGGGAAGGGAGAGCCTGAGGATGGTCTCGTACCCGCGCATGGCCTCGAGCTCGCGAGCTTTTCGGTAAATCTTGAGGATCCTTGCCAGAAGGTAAACCGCCACTGCGCAACAGGCCAATGTGGCGATCAAGATCAAAAGATAGGCAAAAGCAGCCAACCTCGCTCACCCGTGCCGCCGACTTGATCGCGATCTCCTTCGGTGGAATCCCTGGATCGGCCATCCCCGACAGAGGTTATTATATTCCCGGGTATCGCCTTGGGATATATTTCTGGCTATCGCCCAAGTACACGGCAAGGCCCACGGAACCTCCGACCCGGAGCGGTCGGGTGTCCGTACTGTCTGTTGCCGGGAGATGCCGGGTAACCCGGCCAACCCCTGGATCCGCTTCCAGTGGGGACGGAGACGAGATGACAGGCGATCCTTCCATCCCTAACCCAGGCGAACGCCGTGTTTTCCGGTAAATGCGGCGACCTTGCCCGGCCATGACCGGGAGCTGCGTGAACGTGTTCACCCGGCTTTCCCGTAAGGACCTGGAAACGGAGAGGTGAAACACGAAATGATCGTGGACGCCCACACGCACCTGTTCGATCCCCCGGCCCGCGAGCATCCCGAAAGGATGGGCGAAAAGGAGCCGGTCTTCGCGATCATGTTCGGAAACGGGAAGTCCCGCATGGCCACGCCGGAGGACATGCTCAGGGAGATGGACGAGGCCGGGGTAAAGGCCGCCGTGCTCTGTCCCTTTCCCTGGTACACCCTGGAAAGGTGCGCGGAGAACAACGACTACCTGCTGGAGGTCTCCCGCCATCATCCCGGCCGCTTCCTGCCGCTCGCGGTCACCAATCCTCGCTGGGGAAGCGCCGCCCTGAAGGAGGCCCGTCGATGCCTGGAGGCGGGGGCACGGGGACTGGGCGAGCTGCACGGCCAACCCCAGGGGTTCGATCCCTGGGACGTGGAGCTCATGGCCCCTCTGATGAGGCTGGCGGTTGAATTCGAGGTCCCCGTCATCATCCACGTCAACGAGCCCGTGGGGCACGTCTACCCGGGAAAGGGGCCCGTCACCCCCCAAACCATCTACCCCCTGATCAAGGCCTTCCCCGAGGCACGGTTGGTGCTCGCCCACTGGGGAGGAGGCCTCCCCTTCTACGAGCTCATGCCGGAGGTGGCCCGGGAATGCGCCAACGTCTATTACGACACCTCGGCTTCCCCTTACCTCTACCGGCCCGAGATATATTCCCTGGCAACCAGGATATGCGGGCCGGGAAAGATCCTCTTCGCCACCGACTACCCCCTTCTCCCCTTCTCCCGTTGCCTTGACGAGGTGTTCTCGCAGCTGGACGGGGAAGCCCTCGACATGGTGCTGGGCGCCAACGCTGCCCGCCTCTTCGGGATGCCCACGTGACGGGCTGCCCACGGGACGGGTTATCCCCTTTTCCGCTCTCCCAGCGCGGGAGAAGGTAGTGGGCCTTAAACGAGCTCCCCGGACCACGGCCTGGCATCGAAATAAGAGATAGCTCATATCCTGAGGGAGTAAGAAAGATTTGGCGCGCCCCGGATCACGGCCCGGCATCGAAACGAGAGACGGGGCGATGCCTGGTAATAGGTTGCGTAGACATGTGGACATTAAAGAAAGAGGGCTCGCGGACCAACCTGCGCGAGCTGGGTTCGTCGAGGGCCACGTGCCGGGATCCCGGGATACGGGGTGGAGGTTTCCGTCTCCCTTGAATTTCCCGTCTCCTTCAAGTTTCCCCTCTCCCTCGAGAGGTCTCCGCCATCTCACATGGCAAAAGGGCCTGGGTCCTCGGAAAAGGGGTGGCTGTCTTCGGAAAGGGGATCAACGCCAATGTGATCCAGGTCCTGTCGCCGGGCGCGTCTCCAAGGTCGAGCTCGCCTCACGGGCACCCTGGCCGGACACGTTCCGATCGGACCCGTTACACGAGTCACCCCCACGCCCTATACTTACCCGGGAACAGTTCCCGCTCGACGGGACTCGTATTCCCTTTACGGGAAGGACATGACCGGAGAGGTCGGACGAGTGGCCGGACGTGAGGTTGCCTGCAAAGAGAACGGGGAGGAACGATGCGCGGGATGAACAGGAAAGGCAGAAAGGCTTTAACGGCGGCTGTCGCGGCTCTGTTCCTCATATCCCTCCTCTCGCCTTCGCTTTCGGGATGCGGAAAGACCGAGGCGGTGACGCCCCAGGAAGAGGATGAGCCCCAGGGGCAAGAGGCGCCGGTGAACCCGTTGACCGGGGAAAAAGTGGCCTCCTGGGACCTGGTGAGCAGGAGACCCCTCGCCATCAAGGTCGAGAACGAGCCTCCCGCCCGCCCCCAGAGCGGCCTCCTGGAGGCGGAGCTCGTCTTCGAGGAGCTGGTGGAGGGAGGGGCCACCAGGTTCATATGCGTATACCTGGCGAACGAATGCCCCGTGGTGGGCCCGGTGAGGAGCGCCCGGCCCTCCGACATCGATATCATCTACTTCCTCAAGCCCCTGCTTACCTGCAGCGGAGGATCTTCCCAGGTCATGAGGATGGTGGAGTCGTCGGGCATCATGTTCGTCACCGAGGACTCCTCCTTTTTCTGGAGGGACCGGAATCGCCGGATGCCCCACAACCTCTACACCTCCACCGAGCTGCTGCGCAGGCACCTGGAGGAGGAAAAGGACGGTTTCCGGGGCCCGGTGTACTCGGGGCTTTCCTTCATGCCGGAAGGAGGGGAAGACGAGGCGGGCGAGAAAGGTGCCCAGCCCTCGGCGGACGCGACTTCGCTCGCCATCCACTACCCTGACAAGACCTGTAAGGCTTCCTACTCCTACGACGCCGCTTCCCGCCGCTACCTCCGCAGCACCGGGGGTAAGGCCCACACCGACCTCAAGACCGGGAAACAGCTGGCCCCGGCCAACGTCATCGTCCAGTTCGTGAAGGTGCAGAACAGCTCCCTCCGGGACGCGGCGGGCTCTCCCGTGCCGGTATCCCAGGTGGTGGGCTCCGGACGCTGCCTGGTCTTTTCCGGCGGGAAGGTCTTCGTCGGCAGGTGGAAGAAGGGCAACCGCAATTCCCCCACCTCCTTCACCGACGAGGAAGGTCGACCGATACTCCTGCGCCCGGGCCAGACGTGGATCCATCTCGTGGGGGAGGATTTCCGGGTCGACTATCGATGATGGTATAGTCCCCTCTCTCCCGGATCCAGGCGACGAGATCTCGAACCGGGGCCTCGATGAGCGCAGCCGTTGCATGACCATACCGGTCACCCCCCTGCCCCGGCTTTCTCGGGACCTTTCGGCCACCTTTATATAGTTGGAAAAACATGGTAGGCCGACCATCCCCGCTGCGGGAGAGATCGCCTGGAACCTTGAGCACCTGGAACCTTGGGGCACTGTAGAGAGTTTGAACCACGCTTGGCCGAAGGGCCCATCGGTCCGGGAAACGGCGTAGGTGAAGCGCATCCCCGGTGGCCTGGCCTTACTTGTTTTTTCCTGAACCAACGCTTGCCCGGGGAAGCTCGCGGTCCACCGCTCGACCTGCCTACCCATCCCCGAAGACCAGGGGAGGGAGTTCCTCCAGGAACCTTATCACCTGGAAAGTTCCCCCAGGTACCTTATCACCGGGAAGTCGATGATGTTATCTTCCCCCACCAACGCCTGGCCAGGGAAGCTCGCGGTCCACCGCTCGACCTGCCTACCCATCCCCGAAGACCAGGGGAGGGAGTTCCTCCAGGGACCTTATCACCGGGAAGTCGATGATGGCGCACGTCTCCCCCGCCCTGCCGAACCGGTCGATCAGCACCGGGTGAAGTCCCGCGCTCCTTGCCCCCATCACGTCGGCGTAATAGTGGTCTCCCACGTGCATGGCCTCCTCGGGACGGACTCCCACCCTTTCCAGGGCCATGCGGAAGATGGAATGCTCGGGCTTTATCCTCCCCAGGTTGGCCGAGCTGATCACGAATTCCAGGTAGCGGGAGATCCCCAGGTGATGGCAGAGTCCCGGCAGGCGGACATCCCAATTGGAAATTATCCCCATAAGGATTCCCCGGGAATGGAGGAGCTCCACCGTGGGCATCACGTCGGGGTAGAGGGCCCACCGATCTCCCCTGCCGAACTCCTCGTAAAGAAGCCGGCCCAGTCCCTCGGCGTCGGGAAGGCCGAGGTGGCGCATGGCCAGCGCGTACATCTCCGTCCACACCTCGGCGGTCCTGTCCTCCGAGGCCCAGAAGGTGTCGTCCTTCCAGTAGACGTCCTCGTAATACTGGTCCGACAAATCGAGGGCCCTGGATATATCTTCCAGGGGAATGTCGTGTCCCCTGAGAAGGAGCAGGTCACGGCAGACCTCCTCCACCGAGGGGTGGGGCTTTAGAAGGGTGTTCCCGGCGTCGAAGAATACTGCCTTGATGCTCACCTGCATCCTTCACCTCCACCGGAATTGTAACAGCTCCGCGGACGGCGGCGGCCATGGTCGTCGCGGAAGGTAAAATGTTTCTCATGGCGATGAGGAAGGCTCTGGCCGTGGCCGCCGGAAAGGCGGTGATGTGGGCTTCCCGCCGGGCGGGCCTGGGAGCGGGCTCCAACCTGCCGGGCAAGGTGGCCATGTCCATCCTTCCCGACCTCCCGAGACGCCTCGCCTCCTCCATCCCCGGCGGCTGCGTGCTGGTGAGCGGGACCAACGGCAAGACCACCACCGCCAACCTGCTGGCTCACCTTTTTTCCATGGAGGGCAGGAGGCCGGTGCACAACCGGGTGGGGGCGAACCTGTTGACCGGGATCACCGCCGCCATGGTGGAGGACTTCGACCTGACCGGCAGGCCCCGGGGCGACCTGGGACTTTTCGAGGTGGACGAGGCGACCCTTCCCAGGGCGGTAGAGATGCTCTCGCCGCGCCTGGTGATCGTGACCAACCTGTACCGCGACCAGCTGGACCGCTACGGGGAGCTCGAGACCCTCGCCTCCCGCATGCGCCGGGCCCTGGCCGGGCTGGACCGGGACTCCTTCCTCCTGCTCAACGCCGACGACCCCCTGGTCTCCACCCTGGGCGAGGAAAGCCCCGCCAGACTCCTTTACTTCGGGTTGGAGGACCGCGCCCTGGAGGGAGGGGACCTGCGCCACGCCGCCGACTCCAAGTACTGCCGCCGCTGCGGCTCCCGGCTGGAGTTCCGCCAGGTGTACTTCAGCCACATGGGAGATTACCGCTGTCCCACCTGCGGCGCCGGCAGGCCCTCGCCCCAGATCTCCGCCCTGCGGGTGGAACTGCGGGGAGCCTCGGGAAGCCGGGTGCTCCTATCCCTGATGGGGGAGGAACTGGAGGTGCTGTCCCCGCTCCCGGGGCTGTACAACGTCCATAACCTACTGGCGGCCGCCGGCGCGGCCCGCCTCCTGGGCGTCGATCCGGGCAGGATTCCCTCGGGGATAGAGGGGTACCGCACCGTCTTCGGCAGGGGCGAGACCTTCTCCATCGGGGGAAAGAGGCTCTTTTTGGTCCTCTCCAAGAACCCCACCGGCTTCAACGAGGTGATAAGGACCGTGCGCGAGGAGGGCGATTCCCTCCTGCTGCTCCTTGCCCTGAACGACCGCATCGCCGACGGCAGAGACGTCTCCTGGATATGGGACGTGGACTTCGAGGACCTGGCCCCCGCGGCCCGCCTGGTGGTGGCCACCGGGACCCGGGCCGAGGACATGGCCCTGCGCATGAAGTACGCGGGCCTCGAGCCGGGCTCCATCTTGGTGGAAGGGGATCTGAAGAGGGCCCTGCTCCGGGCAGTGGAACTCGCCGGCCAGGGCGAGACCGTTTACGCCCTCACCACCTACACCGCCACCCTGGAGGTCAGGAGGATCCTCTCCCGCCTGGGGGTGGCGGACGAGATCTGGAGGTCCGGCAAGGAGAGGAGGGGCTGAGACCATGTCGACCAACCGCATCCACCCGGAAGAAGGCCCCGTGCCCACCCTTCGCATCCTGCACCTTTACCCGGACCTCATGAACATCTACGGCGACCGGGGGAACATCATCTCCCTGGTAAGGCGCTGCCGGTGGCGGGGGATACCGGTGAAGGTGGACGGGCTTCGCCCGGGAGAGGACGTGGACTTCTCCTCTTACGACCTGTTCTTCGTGGGCGGCGGGCAGGACCGGGAACAGATCCTGGTGTGCGAAGACCTCCGCTCCCGCGGCGACGAGCTCCGTCGAGCCGTGGAAGGAGGCGCCGCCCTCCTTTCCATCTGCGGGGGCTACCAGCTCCTCGGGAGGGAGTTCATCACCTGGAAGGGAGATGTGCTGCCCGGGGTGGGCCTGTTCGACGTGCGCACTGAGGGAGGGGAAGACCGCTACATAGGGAACGTGGTGATAGAAAGCCTCCTGGAAGGGGTCAAGGGGAGCCTGGTGGGATTCGAGAACCACTCGGGAAGGACCTGGCTCGGGCCCGAGGCCACCCCCCTGGGCAGGGTGGTCCGGGGGCACGGCAACAACGGCCAGGACGGGACCGAGGGATGCGTTTACAAGGGGGCGGTGGGCACCTACCTGCACGGTTCCCTACTGCCCAAGAACCCTCACCTGGCGGACTGGCTCATCCTCAAGGCGCTGCGCCGCAGGTTCCAGGTGGAGGGCCTGAAAACCCTGGACGACGACCTCGAGTGGGACGCCCACCGCGCGGCGGTGGAAAAGACCCTCGGCGAGGGCAAGCTCCGGTCGCGGATGGCCTCGCTTCTAAGGGGATAGGACGCGTTCATGTCTCCGAAGGCCAGGCTTATCCTTCCTGCCGGTCGCGGATGGCCCCGTCTCTAAGGGGATAGGGCGGTCGGAGCGACGAAGGCATCGAGAGGATAAGGGGGCAAAAGGAAACCGCTTGAACGCGGGACGGGTCCATCGGCCTCCCTGGTGAAGCCGCCACGGGTGCCCGGTCCCGAGCGGGCGGAAAGAGGGTCGCCAGCCATCTGGGCCTTCCTCGCCCGGTTCCAGGAGTCCCGGGGTCCCGGCAAACGAAAAGGCAGCCCGGCTCGCGATCAGCTCAAGGCCCCCGGAGCCCCAGGGGCTTCCCGGGTATGATGCGCCGCCCCCTTTCCCCCCGGTGGCGGCTGCGCCTGACTAGCGAGAAGGCGCTAAATCCCGATCCTCGGGAGGGCACGCCGAGCATCATTATCGGGGTTGGAAACAACTGGTAGAAGTGAAAGGACCCGGGCCCTTCCGGGCGATGCCCTCACGCGGCGTTGACCTGCGTCATTCTCTCCTTCCGCCGGTCCAAGATTAAGATCCGGGATAACTGGATATCATTAGCGGGGGGAAAATGGAAAGCCGGGCAAGAGGAGGTCGTGGCATGGAATACCTCATCATCGGCAACGGGGGAGCCGGCCTGACGGCCGCCCGCACCCTCAGGAACCTGGACGCAGGGGGAAAAATAACCATCGTGGACGAGGAGACCCACCCCTGCTATTACCGCATGCGGCTCCCGGACTACATCTGCGGGTGGAAGGACCGCGACTCGGTCTTCTTCGTCACCCGGGATTTCTACCGGGAAAAGGGGATCGAGTTCCTGGGGGGCCGTAGGGTGACCCGGGTGGTCCCGGAAAAGCGATTAGTGGAGCTGGACGGCGGAGAGGCGCTTTCCTACGGAAGGCTGCTCATCGCCTCGGGCGCCAGGCCCCGTCCCCTGCCAGTGCCCGGCTCCGACCTGGACGGCGTGGTCTACCTGCGCACCCTGGACCAGGCCGAAGACATCATCCGTCGGGGCAAGGAGGCCTCCGAGGGCGTGGTACTGGGAGGCGGGCTCCTGGGGGTGGAGCTGGCTCGCTGCTTCAACGAGCTGGGGCTCAGAACCCACTACCTCATCCGGGAGGACCGGTTCTGGCCCCAGATGCTGGACGTCACCGGGTCTGCCCTGGTGGAACAGGTCCTGGCGGAGAAGGGGGTCGTCCTCCGCAAGGGGGAGGGGATCCAGGAGATCCGCGGCGAGGGCGGGAAGGTGACGTCGGTCCTCACCTCCTCCGGGGAGGAACTCCCGGCCGACATGGTGGGAGTGGCCATCGGCGTGGTCTGCAATCTCGAGTTCCTGGAAGGAAGCGGGATCGAGACCCGCCAGGGCGTGCTGGTGGACGACCGCCTGCGCTCCAACGTGGAGGACGTTTACGCCGCCGGAGACGTGGCCCAGGCATACGACCCGGTCTTGGGGGAACACCGGGTGGTCACCTCCTGGCTCAACGCCCTGAGGCAAGGGGAGACGGCCGCCCGCAACATGGCAGGAGAAGAAACGGCCCTGGGCGGCGTGGTACCGTTCAACGTCATAGTCATCTACGGCCTTCCGGTGGCGAGCGTGGGGCAGGACGAGGCCTCCGCCGCTGATGCCGAGGTCATCGTGGTCCACCTGCCCGAGGAACGGCGCTACGGGCTGGGCGTCGCGGCGTTCGAGCTGGGGTCGGCCTACACCCGGCACGCGCCGCTGCAGCGCCTGGCCCGCCCGGTGCT
>JBBFMI010000052.1:0-9876 GCA_037478635.1 Candidatus Geothermincolales bacterium
CTTCTCCTCACCAGGGCCTTCAGGGACGGCGGGGTCAGGAGGGCCCCCGCGATCACCAGTCCGGCGGTAGAGAGAGCGGAAAAGGAAGAGGACAGGTCGGGTCCCAGGACCAGGGCTCCCAGGTTGGCGGCAAGCCCCAGGGCGAAGATGCCGCCCCAGGCCCAGGCGAGCGCGTCCAGTACCCGCCTGACCGAGGGGGTGTCCTTCCTCTCTTCGGGTATGAGCCCCTTTCCGATGGATGACAGGAAGTTCCCGCCTTCCGTGAGCAGGAACAGTTCCATGACGAGGTAGGAGGCGAAGGCGGCGGCGAGCAGGTTGGGGAGTCGTCGCTCCAGCGAGTTCCCCAGGGACGGCACGCTCGCGGCGGCCACTACCAGGAACACCAGGGTGAAGAGGGTGTACACGTTCAGTTTTGTCCTTCCGGGAAGAAGCAGGAAAAAGGCCAAGAAAGCCGACCAACCGGCAAGGATGCCCCACTTGACCCCGAGGAAATACCCCACCAAGCAGAAAGACAAGAGGGGGGACCAAGCCAAGGGGAAGATCAACTTCTGCCTCACCTTTTTGAGGAGGGAGAATGTGGGCCTCGACGTCTCCCTACTAGGTCGATCCTCTTGCCCGGTTTCTTTTTCCTCCAGCTCCATTCCGATCACTTTTCCCCTTGCCTCTTTCTAAGGACGAGCCGTTATCGCCCCAGGTCCATCCCCGCAGGGGATGCAGGTCCGACTTCAAGGTGACTCCGCCTTGGACGGACGGAACCTCGAGGGAGACTCTCTACCCTGTCCCCGCCTCCTCCACGTCGCGGCCTTGGATGCATGAAATTCTTGTCTGGATTTTACCCCGGCCATGTACATCGCTCCTTAAATATTAAACAAAGGAGGCGGCTTTTCCTGGACCTATCCCATGGGGATGGCCGGCTCCCGGCAAGGTCGAGCCGGGATGGGTCAGTTTCCGAGATCCTTTCCCAGGAAGACCAGGATGTCCCTGATCAAGAGGGCGGAGGCGGACAAGAAAGCTCCCAGGATCCCCACACCGAATAGGGCGAGGGCGAGGCCTGACAGGCGCGAGAAGGCCAGGAAACCGGAAAGGGCGGACAGCACGGCCATCGATAGAAAGCCCGTTGCCCACCTGGTGAGCCTTCGCTTCAATTGTCTTACTTCTTCCCGGAGTTCTTCCTCGGTCGGAACTGGGGTTGTGGACCCGCCATCCTCCCTTCCGCCTTCATCTTGATCGCTCGACCCTCGGGACATGGCCCGTTCCAGGGCCCTGCGCAGGGGCAAGGGCCCCATGATGTGAGCCTGGTGCCTGAAGTGCAGGGTGTACAGGAACAGGAAAAGGCCGAGCGCTGCGAGGAATACGAATGCCGTCATCTCCCATCCTCTTGTCGCGTTCTCTGATAGCAATTTTACCCTCCTGGGTCACGGATGAGGGTTTATCTCTTGGCTGTGGAAAGAGGGCTGTCGGGATTCCGGGACTGGTGGGGGAGGTTCCCACGCCTGGGCGTCGAGTCACCACCAAGAGAAGTCCTTGGGTTGTTTTCCGTAGTGGCCCGGGGGAAAGAGCTCGAGGGCCGTGGAACCACTTTGGGATTCGCCGCTCGACACGAACGAGCGGATCGAGGGGCGCAGAGGGGACGCAGGGGACACGGCCTTACCCCTCTTCCCCTTATCGCTCGTTCGTTCAGGACGAGTTGGCTTTTTCGAACGACCCGTTCATTCGGGAAATGCGGGGTGAAACGAGAGCCAATGCGGGTTTTTCTCCCCCTTGTCGATCTATCGTCCCATCCCGGTATACTCTTTGGGAGCTGGCCGTTCAGTTGCCGAGCGGTCGACCGCATTCGATCGGAAAGCGTCCAGGGAGATCTCGATTTGAACTCCATTCCGATGGAGGACGTCAGGGGGCGGGGAGTGTTCGCAGCGAGGAGATAAGTGGCGCCATGAAGGCAAGACCCCGATCTTCTTTGTTCAGGTTGACGGCCACCTGGGCCCTTTGGATCGCGGCCCTTTTGCTGTTCGCCTACTTCGCCATCGTGCTGAACCCGGGCCAATCCACCGTGCCGGTCCCGTATAGTTTTTTCAACTACACTCTCTGTCTCACCCGCTATGACGCCACCTATTACCTGGACATAGCCAAGTACGGTTACAAGGATTTCCACCTTCACCACCCCCTGGATGACGATTCCGATGCCAGGGAATACCTCTGCACCGCTTTCTTCCCCCTGTATCCCCTCATGATCCGGGCCCTTTCCTACCCCTTTTTAGGTAATTACAGGGCAGCTGCCCTGGCAGCCTCGTGGATCTGCCTGTTGCTCGCCCTCGTGTACCTCTTTTCGCTGGCCCGCCTGTATGGGACAGGCGACGGGGATAACTCCTTCCGCGCGTGCCTCTATCTCCTGGCCTTCCCGACGGCGGTTTTCCTGGCATTGCCCTATTCGGAATCGGCTTTCCTGCTGACCGCTGCCGGGTCCCTTTACCATGCCCGCAGGTCCCAGTGGGGGAGGGCGACGGCGTGGGCCGCCCTCGCTTCCGCCGCCAGGCCGGTGGGGTTGGCCGCGGGTCTGGCCTGCGGGGTGGAGGCCCTCCGGCAGGCGGGATGGAGCCCGAGGAAGCTCAAGAAGGGCGTCGCTTTCCTCCTCCTCTCCCCGCTCGGGTTGGCGCTTTACATGCTTTACCTGTGGAGGGCTTTTGGAAACCCCTTCATCTTCGCCAAGGCCCAGGCGATGGGATCCGGCTGGAGAAGGGAGTTCAACCTCTTCAGTTACCCCCAGGCAATCTGGCGGCTGTTCCGATACCCGGTTTTCTCCTCCGAGTTCGCCAAGTACCTCTATCTCGTCGTCTTCGTCACCGTCTTTGCCCTTTTGGCCCTGGAGGTCTTCCGGCGATACGGTCCCTCGCTGGGGGCTTACTCGGCCTTCTGCCTCCTGGCCCCCATGCTCACTTCCCCTCCGGGGGATCCCCTCTTGAGCATGAACCGGATGGTGGTGGTTATATTTCCCGCGTTCATGGTTTTGGCCGAGTGGGGCAAGAACCGGGACTTCGAGAGGTTCTACCTGGTCCTCGGGACGCTGGGGCTCGCCCTTTTCACCGCCCTGTTCGTTTACGGGATGTGGGCGGGTTAGCGGGCTGAGGGCTGTTGAGGTGAAACCCTCCCCCGCCCTTTTTGGCGGGGAACGTGGGCTCTCTCGAGCCAGGACGCCCGATCGGGCGGCTTTCCCTCGCGCTCCTAATTACTCCTAATAGGGAATCTTTGCACGTGGGACCACCCTCCGGAAGAGGTCAGACATGATTGTTTTTAGAGGGATATACCGATGCGAGCTATTATTGACGCGGTGAATTATCTTGCCCATGTTATAAAAAAGCCTTTGAGAAGGATCCGTGAAGTCGAGGTTTAGGAACGCTGGGGAAAGGAGGCATCCATGCCTGACGGCATCCTGTCCAAGTCCCAGGCCGAAGTGGCCTTGGACCTGGTGAAGAGCTATCTCGATTATGCCGGGGAAGAAGCCCGGGACAGGTATAAAGAGGCGGACGCCTTCTTCGCCCTGTTCGAGAAGGCCTACAAGCTCATCGTGGACGTATCGGAGAGGCGCAGGCCGAGTCCCGGGTTCCACGCGGGGTGAGAGCTTCCCCGTTCATCCCCCTCGTGACCACGGGGGCTTTTTATCTCAGGGCGTGGCCTCCTGCGGTTTCGATGGGGCCACCAACTTTGCTCCCAGGGGGCTCTTCTGCAGGTCCAGCTCTATACGGTTTATCTGTTCCGATATCAGTTTCTTCAGGAACTGGAAGACGGCGAACCTCACCAGCTGTCTTGCCATGGAGACCTTCTCTTTTTCCCTCCGCTTGCGCCGGGAGGCCTTGCTCTTGGACGATTTTACCTTGACCTTTGCCCTTTCCTCGCGCTTTGCCCTCGCCTGCTTCCTGCGGGCCTCGGACCTTCGTTGCGCCTCCCGTACCATCTTCTCCAACTTCTTCCTCTTTCGCCGCTGTCGCCAGAGGAAGAGCAAGGCCAACCCGCCCAGGAAGGCGATGGTCGCTGGCCAGTTGTACTGTTGTACTTCCTCCTCCTGCGCCATTCGCGGTACACCTCCTTCCCCCCGTAGCAGACATTTCCCCTGATGTTGCAGATATTATACCTGCTCGGACCGGTAACGGAGCGGGAATTCCCTTTTAAGGCAGTTGTGACAGGAGGGGCCACGTCGAGGGGCGGATAAATCTCCCACCGTGCCGGCCCGAGCTTCTAAAACGTGGTGGCTCGCGAAAAGGTACTTCGCCTTCCTCAACAGCGAAGGCCCCTTTCCGAGAGCTCTTCAAGGCGTGGGAACCGACCTGGGGACTCACGACGGACTCGCGCTCGTGGAACCGTTTACCCGTAGGCGATCGACGTCCGTTTTTTCGGGGCTCATCGCGTCCTTTCCCTCGGAGTTCGTTGACTGCCCGTCCCCGGGGCTATTATCTTAATCTGGCCGTTCACAGAAGACCGAGCCTCATCATCTCGGGTCTCGGGTGGAACGCGGAGGGATCTCGAAGAGCAGGAGGGAGCACGAGAATGCCGGAATCGGAAAACGGCATAGGGAGCAGGAGCAAGGAAGCGGCCGCGAGGATATTCCGGGAACCCCGCCTCCTCGCGCTGGTCTCCCTCGCCTCCGTCCCCTTGAACTTCATGTTCTACTATCTCCTTCCTGGAACGCCCGCTTTCCTTTACTTCCCCCTGTTGCTGGTGGGTTATTCCATCGCCTTCTGCCTTCTTTATTTTGGGTGGTCCCGGGCCGCTGCCCTGTTCAAGGAGGGAGATGCCAAGGCGGCTTCCGCCTCGTTTCACGAAAAGGTCCGGCCCATAACCAGGACCGGCTTGGCCGTGGGGTTGCTTCACGTACTGGGTTTCATGGTCGCCCAGACCCTGACCGGATTCGTCTTGAGCTACATCGCTGCCGGGGCAGGGGAGGGGAGCGCCGTGGCCCTGAGCGTGATCTATTTCTACCTGGCCTACCTGGTGGCGGACCTGGTCCTGGTCTTTCTGGCGGTCACCCCCCAGGTGATCCTGTACGGCAAGGCGGACCAGGTGGAGGTGGTCATCCGCGAGTCCTACCAATGGATAAGGGAGCGCTACAAGCTTTCCCTGGCCCTTTACATTATCCCTGACCTGGTAGCGCGCACCCTGTACCTGGGCGTATCCCTGGCCCTGTATTATCTTCCCCGCTGGGAGGGCTTCCTGGTGGTGCTGTTGATCCTGATGGCCATCCTGGAGGGAGCCAAGATCACCTTCATCGCCGCTGCCTTCCAGGGCCTTTACGGGGAAGGGGAGAGGAAAAAGCGGAAGCAGAAGGGCTCAAGGTCTTCAAAGGCACCCGGGAAATGAGCCCAGGCCTGGCAAAGGACAAGACACGGCTCCACCACCTTCATCGCTGCTGCCTTCCAGGGCCTTTACGGGGAAGGGGAGAGGAAAAAGCGGAAGCAGAAGGGACAAGAACTCCGAGGGGTTCCGGTGAATAAACCCAGGCCTGGAAGGGGGCACGGTCCTTGGCCTGGCCGAACGAGGCCTTTCAAGTTTGCGGCCTTCCCTCAATCACCTTTCTGGAAGGTGACTCGACCAAAGGAGAGACAAGGTCGATTTCTCGTCCAGCTGCTGAGCCTTCAAGGGTCAAACGTGACCGTTGTCCATCCCCGGGCCAAAGGTATCTGGGAGGCGATCATAGGTAACGGTTGCCCTTCGTGCGGACGAGGAAACGTAAAACCTCCAAGCGTAAGACCCGGACGCCACCTGGATCAATTCAGGAGGGGCTCAATCTGGTTCCGTATCTTGAACTTTATCCGGCACAGGGCGTTGTCTACCACCTTGGTGTCCCGGTTTATCTCGCTCGCTATCTCTTTATAGCTCTTGCCCTCGAGGTAGGAGACGAGGACTTTCCATTCCAGGTTGCTGAGTTTTTCCTTGAGCAGGCGTATGGCCCGCTTCAACTCGTCCTCGTGGATGAAGAGGTCCAGCGGGTCCTCGGCCTTTATGTTGATGCCGTTTCCGGGATAGTAGACCGTCTCGCCGTTGTCGTCCACGATGTTGGGTTCGAGGGGCCGGTAACAGCTGAGAGGGTTGTGCTTTTTCCTGGTATGGGTCTTTACGGCGGTGATGATCTGCCGGGTGATACAGAGGACGGCGAAGGAACGGAAGGAACAAAGGCTGTCGAACTTGTAGTCCCGGATGGCCTTGTAAAGCCCTATCATTCCCTCCTGCACGGTGTCGTCGTGTTCCGCGCCTTCCAGGAAATAGGATTTAGCCTTCATGTAAACGAGGTACTGGTACTTGTGGATCAGGTGGGCTTCGGCCCGCTTATCCCCTTTCCTGGCCAACGCGATAAGGTCCTCGTCGGACATCTCCTCGTAGGAGATCTGTGCCGGTAAAAACCTCACTCTCGTGGTCAAGACACCCCCTCCTTTCAATATATTGTGTTTCTTATCGGGAATAATATCATATATTTTGTATATGTCAATATTTTGTGTGAAAATTTAAAGGGAAAATACATTATGTTGTAGAATAAAGGCGAGTTGAACTGGATGCTGGGTCCATGGTCAGGAAGAGTCACCACTGATAGTTAGCAAGTGGGGGGAGTTCCCCTATCCCTTGATCTGCCCTGGTTCCAAGGGGATGCCATCATCGCCGGTTCTTGAACGGCAGGGGGAATGGAAGGTCGCCGGCGACCATCTGAATAGGCGGAGCAGGCCCATCCACGGGCGTCCGGATACCCACCGGGGGAGGGGGATGGCGAAAGATCGATTGAAGGAAAAGGAAACGATCGCAAGGGCTCTCAGGGTCAAGCTCGATGCCGACCTGCACGAGCTTAATTCTTCCGTGAGTTCATGCCGGAGGTGTCCCGGTGGAGGCAAAGGACTTGCGGGGGCGGGAAGACCTGGTGCCCGCGTCTTTTTCCTGGCCGGTTCCCCCGGCCCGGGTTCCAGCCAGGATGAGCCCTGGGGCGAGCTCAAGGCAGGGATCCTCGCGGAGATCGAAAGGTCTTTCCCGGGAATCGCGGAGGAGGAACTCTATTTCACGGTGGCGCTGCGTTGTCCGGGGGTCAAGGTCTCGGCCCGAGCCCTGAGGCGGTGCTCCCTTTACCTCGCGGAGGAGATACACTTGGTCGGCCCCGCGACGGTGATGGCCTTCGGCCGACCGGCGGCGGTGGCCCTGCGGATGGCGATGGGGGAAGACCTTCCGGCCTCACCCCGGGCTGGTGACCAGGTGATCCTCCAGGGGAGGAGGTACGTCTACAACCTCGAGCCGTCGAAATTGCGGGACCCCGAGGTGGGCGAGATCTTCCGGAAGATCCTCTTGGCTGCGATAAAGGGCAAGTGAGGCCAGCTCGGGAAGTCCCCGGTCCCTACATCGCGTGGAGGTCGAGGACCCTCTTGACCACCCGGTTGACCTCGTCCTCGGGGGTGGAGGCTCCGCCCAGTATCCCGATGGTGCGCAATCCTGACAGAACGGAGCCGTCGATCTCGTCGGCTCTCTCCACCTGTATCACCCGGGGAGCGTACTCCCCCGCGATCCTTGCCAGCTGGCGGGTGTTGGAGCTGTTCATGCCCCCCACCACGATGACCAGGTCCGACACCCGGGCTATCTCGGCCGCCTCCCTCTGCCGGCGCTTGGTCACCTCGCACAGGGTGTCCACCACCTTGATCTCGGGGACGTGGGCGGCGAGGATCTCCACCACCTTCCTGAAGATCTCGTCTCCAGCGGTCGTCTGGGCGGTCACGGCTACCCGGGGGGGAATAGGGCCCGATCTCACCCATTCTGAGGCTGATTCGGGCGAGGGCAGCACGGTGGGCGGTTTGGGGAATCGGTCCACGATGGCGGTGATCTCCGGGTGTTCGGGGTTTCCCACGATGACAAGATGATAGCCCTGGGAGACCAGTTCCTCGTCGACCTGTTGGGCCCTCCTCACCTTGGGGCAGGTGGCGTCCACCACCTCGGAACCCCTCTCCTGAAGCCTTTTGAGCAGGGAGGGGCTGACGCCGTGGGACCGGATGAGGACAGTTTCTCCCTCCAGGTCGATCTCCTCCCATAGAAGCGGGTTCTCGGGCAGGATGCCCAGGCCTCTTCTTTCCAGTTCCCCTACTACCTGGGGATTGTGGATGACCGGACCCAGGGACCATGCCTTACCACGGCTTTTCAGCAGGCTTTCGGCCATGCGGATGGCCCTCTTCACTCCGGGACAGAAACCGGAGTACCTGGCTACCAACACCTCGATTCCCTCTTCCCGTATCCTTCTCATCCTGTTCCAGGTCAGGTCCTCAGGGGGCTTTGAGGTGTATGGCGATGAAGCGCGTTTGCCCCTCGCGCCGGCGACCAGGCCCCCTTCGACAATCCTTTTCGATAATTCTAATCCAGGGCAGGGCTCGGTAGGCGAGGAATCCCCTCGATCCATGGGTCCGGCCGGAAAGGCTCCGGGATCCGCTCTTCGACCTCGAGATAAAACACGGGATAGCACCAGGGCGTACGGGAGTACGCGGGGAAAAGTCTAGTTCACCGGCCTTGGTCGAGGAAGGGCATCGGAGAGCAGTCGCGGAGAAAGGACATCGCTTTCGCGTGGGTGGCGGCGGGAAACCGGGTGTGGAATACTGAATAAGGGGGCGAGAAAAGGCAAAGAACGGAGCTTGCGAGGCGAAGAAAGAAGGGCACCCGGCGCAGATATTCTTGACTTGGGAACGTTCACACGAGAAGAGGTGGTTGAATGGTGGAGAGAAGGGAGCAAAAGGGAGTCCCCAACCGCTTGGTCCGAGCGATCAGAAAATATTACATATTACTAAGGCCCAGGACCATGGTCATATTCCTCTTCCCCATGACCCTGGGGTTCGCCTCTGCGGCGGAGGGAGGGGGAGAGCTGGAGGTCTATCGCCTGGTCCTTGCCTATATCGCCTTCACCTTGGGGTTCCTGTTCATAAGCGCCCTGAATTTCTATGCCGACGTGGAGTCTGACCGACTGCATAACGACCTGTACAAGGGAGGTCCCCACATGTCCGACCAGCCCTTCGTCACGGGGGAGATGGGCAAGGTGGAGACTTTCCTGCTCTTTCTGTTGAGCGCCGGTGGATGCGTGGGCATCGCCCTGCTGGTCAATCGGCCCTTCGCCTTCTTCTTGGGCCTCGGGATGTTCGTCATAGGGGTGCTCTACTCGCATCCCTGGTTCCGTTTCAAGGCCAAGCCGGTTCTGGACGCGGTGACCAACGCCTCCAGCGCCTGCCTTTTCTTGGTGGCGGGATGGAAGTCCGCGCTCCCGGGCTCCTGGCCTCCTCCCTGGCCCATGGTCTTCGGCTTTTTCTTTTCCGCCACCCTCTACCTGCCGAGCGTGGCCAACGACGTGCCCTTCGACCGGGCTGCGGGGTTCCGGACCTCCGGTGTGGTTTTCGGGGCCAAGAGGCTGCTGGACGCCATGATACCCCTGTGCGCGTTGCTGCTTCCCCTGGCGGTGGTCAACCTCTTGGTGTCCCAGAGCTGGCTCTTCAAGCTGTTCATAGCCATGGCCTGGCCGGGAGCGGTGATATTCACCTGGGCGATGCATTACCTTTACGACCCGCCCTTCATCCGGTTCAACGCCGCCCTCATGATCTACCCGCTCCTCGCCCTGCACGTCCTGTTCGGGAGTCTGGGCATAAAGTACATACTCGATTGAGATCCAGGGTTTGCGGTCGAGGTAGCCAAGCCTTTCCCCGTCTCCACCCTTCATCCGGTTCAACGCCGCCCTCATGATCTACCCGCTCCTCGCCCTGCACGTCCTGTTCGAGCGAGGACGGGGCTTTGATTTGGGTTCAGTCCAGGGTCGAGAAGCAGGGATGGACCCCGGCCGGGAAGACACCGGAATGCTCAAAGGTTCACCGCTTCCCCGGTTCGATTTAG
>JBBFMI010000053.1:0-9800 GCA_037478635.1 Candidatus Geothermincolales bacterium
CATGGGTGGAGGTATGTCCCGCGAATATGAGGTTCTTCTTCCGCTGCCTAACGATCTCGTGACATATCGCGGTGGGAATGCGGTTAGCGCCGAAACCCCCTATGGCGAGGTACTCGCCGTCGTGGACGAATCTCTCCACCGCCTCCCGGACGCTCATGACCTTGTTGACCATGGCCCGGTTCTTCTTCCGGAAGAACTCCCTCGCCTTATCGGGGTCCGGGTCCATGAACAGCGGTCCGCTTCCTTCGGCTACGACCTCGAGCATGCATCTCCCTCCCTTTCACGTTTCCCGTTCCATGCTGATTGTCCTCGACTTCCAGGTTTTTCCTAAATTTATAAAGCCGCGTGTTAGTTCCATCTAACATCAGGACGGAGAGTCCAAGAAAAGGCCGTGGTCTCGCCACGGCCTTTTCCTACTCCGACCATCTCTAACTTGTCGCCGTCAGAGCTCCGGCCCTCCCTTCAACCCGAGGATCTGGCGAGCCTCGTCGGGCGTGGCCGGCTCTCGGTCGGCGAGCTCGACTATCTTGACCACTTTCTCCACCTGCTCGTAGGAACCCTTGGCCAGGACTCCCTTCTTCACGTAGATATTGTCCTCCAGCCCCACGCGGATGTGGCCTCCCTCTGCCGCCGCGAGGAAGGCGCCCCGGAACTGGGCGGGCCCTACGCCGCAGGTGCTCCAGGTGGCGTTTTCGGGGATGAGTTCCAGGAAGCGCTTGAAGTTCCCGATGTCGTACCAACAACCCCCGAGGACGCCCCAGACGAACTGGAAGTGAAGGGGCTCCACGAATATGCCCTGGTGGCGTACGAAGAGGACGTTGTACAGGCCGCCCAGGTCGTAGATCTCGAGCTCGGGCTTGGTGCCGCACTCCTTCATGGTCTTGGCGTAATCGACGAGCATCTGGAAGGTGTTGGTGAATACCGTCTCGCCGATGACCGTGAATTCCTTCCAGTTGCCCAGGGCGAAGTTCATGGAGTTGGTGTTGAGCGACGCCATCTCCGGCTTCAACTGCTTGACCACGTTGATGCGCTCCTCGGGCGTGGCGCCGATCCCGATGGCGGTGGAGAGGTTGATGATGATGGGGCATTTCTCGGTGATCCCCTTCACGATCTCCCGCAGGATCTCGATGCTGGAGGTGGGAAGACCGGTCTGGGGATCCCTAGCGTGGATGTGGACTATTGCCGCGCCGGCGTTGTAGCATCGATAGGCCTCTTCCACGAATTCCTCTACCGTGTAAGGTACGGCGGGATTCTGGTTCTTCATGGTCGCAGCCCCCGCCAGAGCCGCCGTGATGATGCATTTGTCCTGCAGGGACATGGCAACACCTCCCCTTTCCAAAAAAAAGCGGAACCAACCTAAAGCCGTGTAATTAATCCTAATACAGGGCTTTTCAAAAAATCAATTCATACTTTCCAGTTGATACTTTTTATTATTGGTTTCCGCAGGGATGTCGTCCAATAAACGTCCAGGAACATGGAAGAGAGGGGATTTTCGTGCACTCAGGCGGGGACCATGTCCATTGACAAGGCGGTACTGAACCGGGAAACCGCGAAGAAGCCGCGAATAGGCTGCGGGTGTAGGGCCCCGAGAAGTCTATGAGATGGCGAGGACCCGGGCTTCGTTGCGACGAGCGGCCGGGTTTCCTGGCTTCGGGGAAGCGGCTGCACCCACGTGCCCCCAAGTCTACTCCACGACCCTTCTGACCGCGATTAGGCCGGGAATCCCTCGAACTCGGGACCCACTGCTTAAGGGGTCGAAGGGAGAAACTCTGGGTTCCTTATCCTGTACGGGTCACTGGCCTCGTAATAGATGGCTCCTTTCAGATGGTTTCTTCTGTTCCCAAAATGTGGACGGGACTATCACGCCGGGAGCGAGCTGTCCTTGCCGAAGCATGAAACCACCGTCACTTCGAGGCCCTCGGAGGGTGAGCAACCGGCTAAAGTCTAATTCAAAAAATTCAAAGCTTTATCCAGATGGCGCAGGACGCATCCTTACCGTACTGCGACTTGAAGGTTTGGCGGAAGGGTATGCCGCCGGAAAGAGACATCGAGGACTCGCGGGGAAGCGCTTTAAGGATTCTTCTTAACGGGGACTTAACGTCTCCTTAATCGCGCCGGTCCCCGGAAAGGATTAGTATGTTGTCGTCGGGTTTCGGTGTCGGATATGCCTTTCGAGGAGGTAGCCATGGTGGCTAAGGGCGAGGCCAAGAAGAACCTTAAGGTCTTAAGGAAGAGGTGGGACGAGTATATCTACTACCTGGGCCAACTTGCCTACAGGGCGCTCCGGTCCGGCGCGATAAAGGACGAGGAGATGGAGGCCGCTTTCCGGACCATCTTGGAGATCGAGAGGCTCATAGAGTACTGGGAAGGAGTGTTATCCGCTCCCCCGTCCGTCTCGCCCGCGGGGGGCATGGCCCGTTGTACCGGGTGTGGATCCATCCTGGCCCCGGGATCGTCCGTCTGCAAGGTGTGTGGCGCTCATGCAGGCGGGGGTTTGACTACCGGGACCGTCGCATCATCAGCCGAGGTCCCCTCGACGCCTTCACCCCCATCGCCCGTGTCTCCCGCGAGCCCTGCGGCCTCGACCTGTCCCTCGTGCTCTACGGCCCTGGAACCCGACGCCCGCTTTTGCCCCCGTTGCGGGAGTCCCGTCTCGCAGGCCGCTGGCTCGGGAGCTGTGCCCGAGGGGACAGCTGCCGGGACCGTGGCAGGACCTCACCCTGCCCCCGGAGCGCCGGCCGGGCCACCGTCGACCCAGGAGGTCCCGGGGGCGGTAGCTCCCTCCACCGGGGAGGTCAAGGCAGCCGGACAACCGGAAGAGCGGGGAGCTCCCGTTATGCCTGAAGGGGGAGCCGAAGCCCCGACGACGTCCACCCCGGTCACCTGTCCTTCCTGTGGCGGCGGGATTGAGGAGCCCGACGCCCGCTTCTGCCCCAGGTGCGGGGCGCCGCTGGGGTGATGGAAAAGGGGCAAAGCGGAGAGGACCTCAAGGGGGAGGATGCTTACCGGTTGTGCCTGTGGGTTCCGGTCGATATCGAGCGGAAGCGACAGACTTTCGCCATTTAGGGATTTGAAGTAGCTGGAGAGAGCGATGATACAGGTGTACACGGGCGATGGGAAGGGTAAGACCACGGCGGCGTTGGGCCAGGCCCTGAGGGCCCTGGGCCACGGCATGAAGGTCTTCATGATCCAGTTCATGAAGGGAAGGACTTACGGCGAGCTGGTGACCTGCCAGAAGTGCCTGCCCGACCTCACCATCGTGATGGCGGGACGCGATTGCTTCGTGGAAAAGGGGTCCCCGGAAGAAGTGGACGTGCGCCTGGCCAGGGAGGGCCTGGAGCTGGCCAAAAAGGTGGTCAGGGAGGGCAAGCACCAGATGCTCATCCTCGACGAGATTAATGTCGCCCTTGATTACGGGCTGCTCCCCCTCGAGGAAGTCCTCGACTTCCTGCGGTCCGTGCCTCCCGAGATGGAGGTGGTCTGCACGGGCAGGTACGCGCCCCCCGAACTGGTGGAGTTGGCGGACATGGTGAGCGAGGTGCGGGAGATAAAGCACCATTACAAGAAGGGAGTGGCCATGCGAAAAGGCATAGAGTACTGAAGCCGAAGGGTCCAGCCGCCCTCGGAGCGTTTCCTTGTCTTTGCGGTATCGGGTAAAAGAAGGGCGTGCGGCGGTGAATAGTTAGCGATAAATAACAAAAGGATCGGGGTAGATGGCTGGAAGAGGCACCTCGTCTAAACCCTGGGGCTCAAGCGGCAACGCGAGAGTCCACTGACCCTGGACGGGGTCTATCCGCGGGACTTTTGACGCGGTGTCTCTTGGTCCGGTCGCCATATCGCTGTCCGGTGCGTGACGGGAGTTCGCGCCGTCTCAAGGCCTGGAAGAGACGGCTGGCCTTTCCGCCTGGAGAAAACCGGGCGCGTGCGGACGATTGCCCGCGATCGGGAGGTGAAATCGCGCAGTGACGGATGGGGAGAAGGAGATGGACAAGGAAGACTGGCTGCGAGATTGCTATTCGGGAAAGCCCCTGCGGGACGACGTGACCTTCACCTCCGTCTCGGGAAGGGAGATAGATCCGCTATATACCCCGGAGGACCTCCCGGATTTCGACTACCGTGCCGAACTGGGCTACCCGGGGGTCTATCCCTTCACCCGAGGCATCCATCCCACCATGTACCGGGGAAGGCTGTGGACCATGAGGCAGTTCGCCGGTTACGGGACGGCGGAGGACACCAATCGTCGCTACAAATTCCTGCTGGAGAGGGGGCAGACGGGACTCTCGGTCGCCTTCGACATGCCCACCATCATGGGAAGGGATTCCGACGATCCCCTATCCGAGGGGGAGGTGGGACGCTGCGGCGTGGCCATCGACTCCCTCCAGGACATGGAGATCCTCTTCGACGGGATACCCCTCAAGGATGTTACCACCTCCATGACCATCAACGGCCCGGCGGCGGTGCTCTTGGCGTTCTACCTGTGCGTGGGGGAGAAACAGGGTGCCTCCTTCCGGGAGCTGGGGGGGACCATCCAGAACGACATACTGAAGGAATACATAGCCCAGAAATCCTGGATATTCCCGCCCCGGCCCTCCATGCGCATAATCACCGATATCATGGCCTTCTGCTCCCGGGAGGTCCCCCGATGGAACACCATAAGCATCAGCGGTTACCACATCCGGGAGGCCGGCTCCACCGCCGTGCAGGAACTGGCCTTCACCCTGGCCGATGGATTCGCCTACGTGGAGGCGGGGATGGCGGCGGGACTCGACGTGGACGAGTTCGCGCCCCGCCTGTCCTTTTTCTTCAACTGCCACATGGACTTCTTCGAGGAGGTGGCCAAGTTCCGGGCGGCGCGCCGGCTCTGGGCCAGGTACATGCGGGAGAAGTACGGGGCCAAGGACCCCCGCTCCTGGATGATGAGGTTCCATACCCAGACCGCCGGTTGTTCCCTCACGGCCCAGCAGCCCGAGAACAACATAGTGCGCACGGCCCTGGAGGCCCTGGCGGCGGTGCTCGGGGGTACCCAGAGCCTGCATACCAACTCCCTGGACGAGACCCTGGCCCTCCCCACCGAGAAGGCGGTGGAGATATCGCTCAGGACCCAGCAGGTGATAGCCTACGAGTCGGGGGTGGCCAACGTGATCGACCCCCTGGGCGGTTCGTATTACGTGGAATACCTGACCAGGAAGATGGAGGAGGAAGCCGAGGAATACTTCCGCAGGATAGAGGAGCTGGGAGGCGTGCTGGCCGCCATCGAGCAAGGTTTTTTCCAGAGGGAGATCGCCGATGCCGCCTATCGCTACCAGAAGGAGATCGAGGAGGGAAGGAGGGTGGTGGTGGGGGTCAACCGCTTCCGGGACCCCGAAGAGAAACTGGAGATCGAGATACTGAGGATCGACCCGGCGGTGGAGAGGAGGCAGAAGGAAAGGCTTGCCCGCCTCAAGGCCGAGAGAAGCGGGGCGGAGGTAGAAAGAAGGCTGGAGGAGCTGCGGGAGGGCGCCCGGGGTGACGCCAACCTCATGCCGCTGATCATAAACTGCGCCCGCGCTTACTGCACTGAGGGGGAGATCATAGGGGCCCTCAAGGAGGTCTTCGGGACCTACCGTGAACCCATTATCTTCTGAGGGGAAAGGTTCTCCCGGAGGCTTTTAGTATCCGGTGTTTCGGGTTTACATCGCGGGGATCGGGGAGGAAGCGTAACCATCGGGAGGCCAGGATGGAGGAGAGGAGGATAAGGATCCTTATCGCCAAGCCCGGACTGGACGGCCACGACCGGGGCGCCAAAGTGGTGGCCAGGGGACTGGCGGAGGCCGGTTTCGAGGTAATATGCACTGGTCTCCACCAGACGGCCGAACAGATCGTGGAGGCGGCTATCCAGGAGGACGTGGACGCGGTGGGGCTTTCCATCCTCTCGGGCGCCCACATGACCTACTTCCCCCGGGTTCTACAGCTCCTCCGGGAAAGGGGGGCCGGGGACATAATGGTTTTCGGCGGGGGCATCATCCCCGACGAGGATGCGGAGGAGCTCAAGGGGATGGGGGTGGCGGAGATCTTCGGTCCCGGCACTTCCATCCGGGAGATAGTCTGCTTTTTACGGGAGAGGCTGGGATGAATGCCGCCGGCCATCGGCGTTTTTGAGCCCTGCCAATCCCGCAAGCGCCATGTCCCTGGCATGAACGTGCTATTTACCTGTGTCGCGAACCTTTTCGGTTTCCTTACGGCAGTGGAGTTTCAGCGTGCCCCGTCGAGATTGGCGGGACGGGATGCCCGGACCGTCAACCTGTCCTGTATTCCGAGCAAGGCCGGCGCCTAAATACCAGCACTTGAAACCGGTGTCAAATAAGACGTGGGGATTATTCGTCTTGCTTGAAAGAAAAAAATCCGTTCGAATATAATAGGTTGGCCTTCGGTAGGTTTCCTCTTAGGGCCCGTGGACGTAGAAGTGGTGGCAGGGATTTCAGAGTAAGAGATGGAGCGGGGTAATCATGAGCGCAGAAGAAATCTCCTTCATCGAGAAGTACGACCTTCTCGGCTGCATCCAGTGCGGTAGATGTACGGGCGGTTGCCCGGTATCCATGCGCACCAATCTCAACGTGAGGCGGTTCATGTACGACACCCAGAACGAGGAGAGGCTGGAGGAGCTATCCGAGCGGCCCGAGATCTGGGATTGCACCACCTGCTACACCTGCGCGGCCCGCTGCCCCAAGGGGCTCGAGCCCCTGGAGGTGTTGATAGGGTTGCGCAGCCTCCAGATAGAGGAGGGCAGGGTTCAGCCCACCGTCAGGGATGCCCTGGAGTCCATCTTCAAGGACGGCAACCCCTGGGGCTCTCCCCGGGCAAAAAGGCTGGACTGGATAGGAGACCTGGACGTGAAGGTCCTCGAGCCCGAGGCGGAGGAAACCACCGACGTGCTTCTCTTCGTCTGCTGCACCGACGCTTACGACCCAAGGGTCATGAAGGTGGCCCAGTCCCTGGTGAAGGTGCTGCAGGCGGCGGGAGTGGATTTCGGCATCATCGGAGAGGACGAGAGCTGCTGTGGCAGCGAGGTGCGCCGCCTGGGCGAGGAGGGGCTCTTCGAGATGTGCGACGAGGAGAACGTGGAACTCCTCAATTCCTTCAACGTGAACCGCATCGTTACCATCAGCCCCCATTGCTACAACACCCTTAAGAAAGAGTATCACGGGTTGCGTCACCCCGTCCTCCACTACACCGAACTGGTGGCCCAGCTGCTGGAGGACGGCAAGCTGACCCTGAGCAAGGAGATCAACAAGGTGGTCACCTATCACGACCCCTGCTTCCTGGGCAAGCAGAACTCCATCTACGACGAGCCCCGATACATCATCACCCGCATACCCGGCGTGGAGTTCCGGGAATTCGACCGTTGCCGCGAGAGGAGCCTCTGCTGCGAGGGCGGCGGCGGCAAGATGTGGGTGGAGAGCGAATCCAAGGCCGAGAGGCTCGCCGAGATCCGGGTCACCGACGCCAAGGAGATGGGGGCCGAGGTGATAGCGGTGGCCTGCCCCTTCTGCCTCCTCACCCTGGAGGACGCCACCAAGGTAAGGGGGATCGAGGAGGAGATGAGGGTGGCGGACATCCTCGAACTTCTGGCCGAGGCCCTGTGACCAGGGCCTTTTCCTTTTATCCTCGCAGGTTCGGAAGGCGGAGTAGGACTTCAGGAAGAGGTGAAGAGAGTATGAACATGATCGTGTGCGTGAAGAGGGTTCCGGACACCGCGGAATCCGAGGTGCACATCGACGCCTCGGGACGGGACATCGACAAGAGCAGACTGTCCTTCGGCATCAACGAGTGCGACAACTATGCCGTGGAGGAGGCCATCCAGATAAAGGAGAAGCTGGGTGGCAAGGTCACGGTGATAAGCCTGGGCGGCAAGGAGAACGACGAGGTGATCCGCATGGCGCTGGCCAAGGGCGGGGATGACGCCATCCGCCTGGACGACCCCGCTTTCGCCGGCTCCGACGGCTTCGCCGTGGCGAAGGCGCTCGCTGCCGCCATCAAGGACCTGGAATACGACATCGTGTTCACCGGCGCCCTGGCCGACGACGACGGTTACGCCGTGGTGCCCGTGGCTCTGGCCGAATTGCTTGGGGTTCCCCATGCCACCTACGTGAAGGACCTGGAGATCCTGGAGGACGGCAAGAGGGCCAAGGTGGGCAGGGAGCTGGAGGGCGGTCTCATGGAATACCTCGAGATCGAGCTCCCCTGCGTGCTGGGTATCCAGACGGGGATCAACGAGCCCCGCTACGCTTCCTTCAAGGGTATCAAGCAGGCGGCCAAGAAGGAGATCGTGGTGAAGAGCGCTGCCGACCTGGGGCTTGACCCCTCCGAGGTGGGAGAGGCAGGCTCCTGGGCGGTTCTTGAGAAGTTCTCCGTCCCCGAGGCTGGGGAGATGGCGGAGATTCTGGAAGGGGATCCGGACGAAACGGCGGCCAAGCTGGCCCAGATTCTGAAGGAGAAGGGGTTGATCTAAATGAAGGACATCTTCGTGTTGATGGAGCACCGTCGCGGGGAGCTGCGCGACGTATCCCTGGAGATGCTTTGTGGCGCTGCCCAGCTGGGCGGCAACGTGGTGGCGGTCCTCCTGGGCAAGGGCGTGGACTCCTTTGCCGAGAAGGCGGCCGGATACGCCGACAAAGTCCTCTACGTGGACGACCCCATGTTCGAGAACTACAACTCCGAGGCGTATCAGAAGGCCCTTTCCGCCCTCATCAAGGAGCACCAGCCGGGCCTGGTCCTCATCGGCAACACGGCCCAGGGCGTGGACCTCGCCCCCGCGCTGGCCGTGGAGCTCGGCGCTCCACTGGTGACCGATATAGTCGCCCTGGAGATGGAGGGCGACAAGCCCAAGCCCACCCGCCAGTTCTACGGTGGCAAGCTCAACGCCCACATGACCCTCAAGGACGCCGACATGTATATCCTCACCGTGCGCGAGGCCACGTTCCAGGTGGGCGATGCCACCAAGTCGGGCGAGATCGTCAAGGTGGATAACCCGGTGAAGGAGGAGATCACCTACCGGAAGTTCCTGGAGTACGTTGAGCCCGAGGTGGGCGAGGTGGACATCACCCAGTCCACCATGCTGGTGGGCGTGGGCCGTGGCATCCGCGAGGACAAGAACTTGCCCATCGTGGAGGAACTGGCCAAGGTACTGGGCGCCGACCTGGCCGCTTCCCGTGCGGTGGTGGATGCCGGGTGGTTACCCCCGGACCGCCAGGTGGGCATCTCCGGCAAGACGGTGAAGCCCAAGCTTTACCTGGCGGTGGGTATCTCCGGGGCCTTCCAGCACGTTACCGGCATGAAGGGCTCGGAGCTCATCGTGGCCATCAACAAGGATCCCGACGCGCCCATTTTCTCCATCGCCGATTACGGCATAGTGGACGACCTGTTCAAGGTGGTGCCCAAGCTGACGGAGAAGATCAAGGAGTTGAAGGGAGCTTAATGGTCGTCATTGAGCCCCTACTCCTCCTATGCCATGAATCGAAGGTAGGGAGTTGAGAAACGGGACCACTGGAAAAGCAGGCAGGAGGAGGAATTCAGATCGATGAACGGTAAGCCGAAGATCGGAGTCTACGTGTGCCACTGCGGCACCAACATAGCCGGCACGGTCAACGTGGAGGAGGTTCGCGACTTCGCGGCCTCCCTTCCCGACGTGGTGGTGGCTCGCAACTACAGCTACATGTGTTCTGACCCGGGACAGGCCCTCATCATCGACGACATCAAGAACTTCGGCCTCAACCGGGTGGTGGTGGCCTCCTGTAGCCCGAGGATGCACGAGCCCACTTTCC
>JBBFMI010000054.1:0-7281 GCA_037478635.1 Candidatus Geothermincolales bacterium
CCGGTAAAGCCTCCGGGCAAAGAGGTACTCGCCCAAGGCTGCACGGCCCTTCCGCCCAGGCGGATGACCTCCCACGGGTGTTCTCCGGAAAGCGCTGGCCACCGGGGGAAATCCCCTTCCCGCGGAATGACCCTCGAAAATGGGAAGAAAAGAGGAAGGCCCCCGCGGGGCCTTCCCTGCCACCCCCGAAGCTACCTGGTCCCAGGCCTAAAGCTGGTACTGGAGCAGCCCTATCAGCCAGAGCGAGTAATACAGGGGCGCCCACACCGACTGCTTCATGTTGAGCATCCCGAAGTCCTTGTTGACGTAGTAGCTCCCGGCCTTCCCCACCACGAGGTGGTGCCCCTTCTCGCAACCCCAGGGCGGGATGGTGAGGAGCTTGTAGTACGGGTACACCTGGTTCCAGTCCCTGACCTTCTTGACCCACACCTTGTAGGTCCCCGACTTGAGGCCCCTCACCCGGTAATACCCGGTCGAGTCGGTGGTGGCGGTGGCCACCGTGCGGTTGAAGAGGTCGGTGATCACCACCGTCCACCCAGCGCAACCCGGCTCGTGCCACTCCCTCACCTGGTCGGCGTTGGCGTCGTACCAAACGGTCCCCGAGATGGAGACGCTCTGGGACTTGATCAGGAAAGCCCGATCCGCGGCGTCGGATTGGACGTTGAAGAAGCGGAAACTCCAGAGGTTGGAGAAATTAAGGGGGGCGACCCGGGTGGAATCGCCCACCACCGCGAAGGTCCTGTCGGTCACCAGCTCCAGCTTGTACTCAGTGGTGGTGAAGAAGTCGGCCACCACCGGGAGGTCCTTGAATCCCACCCACCCGTGGGGGAAGGAGAAGGGGAAGTAACCACCGGGGCCGGAGCGGGCGCTGGCGTGGAGCACCCACCCGTCGCCCTCCTTCCGGTACAGGTTCACAGTGACGTCGTCGATGAGCTCCTCCACGCTCCACTGGCCGTTGGGCTCCACGAACTTGCCGTCCTTGTTGATGTCGTCCCACACCAGCGCCTGGATTATCCCAGAGTTCGATATGGGGGGATTGGGAATGGGTTGGGGGTTGGTATTTCCATCTTCGTCGCTCAACCGGAAAGCGGCCCTATCGCTGTTCAAGTTGACCTCGAAGAACCTGGCGGATAGTTTTCCCGTGGACCAATTATATTGCCACACGCTCAACTCGAATACCCTCGTATTCCCCCCGATCATGTTTATCTCGTCCAATACCTCCAGCTTGAACTTGGTGGAAGTCCCGCCATCGGGGTAGGTGAGCTCCACGTCGTCCCAGCCCACCCATCCGGCGGGAAAGCTGGTCCCCTCCAGGCCGCCATCAGACGTTTTCTTGGTACCCAGTGGAATCCATGTTGTCCCATCGCTCCCCAGCCTGGACAGCGCGACCTCTACCCCGTTGACCAGCTCGGACCCTTCGTCGCCGAGGAAAGTGCCGTCGCCGTCGCCGTCCTTCCACACCAGCGCCTGGATGGTCGCCTTGTAGCCCGTATAGGTCGTGCCCTGCGCGGTATCGGCGCTGGCCAGCGCGCCCCCTAGGAGGGAGACCGCCAGCGCCACCACCAGCGCCAGGGACAGCCATCTCGCACCCCTCTTCATCTCTTGCCTCCTCCTTTCATCCCTTGGTTCACGAAATAAAAAAGACTACCTACCTAAAAGGGTCTTTTGTCTTACCTTTTGGTTTTTCGAGCCCCCGGTAGCTATCCCCCACTCGAGCTCCTTCCTCGTCAGCCAGCTTTTGTCAGCTTTGGGATTAATTTTACCTCGCCGGTAACCAGACAGTCAAGAAGCGTTCATTCGGCATGCCCCTTCCGCGCCGATCCCGCTCTTGGCGGGTTAGAGCCCCACGGGACTTTCCCGGCAGGCCCCAGGGAGCGACGAACCGACTCGGCGTCCCCGCCGATTAACCCTGCGCCAGGCTCGGGATAAGTCCCGAGCGGTCCTTGAAGTATGGCGTTGGGAGGAAAAGGTAAAGGATGGAGGGTTGATGACAACGCGGGGGAGGCCAAGCCTCCCCCGCCGAAACCACCGTCACGTAGATAGTACGTGCTTCCAAGGCGGCTCCGACCTATTCGATCGGAGCGACTTGGTCAAATCCCAGCCTCGCTTTGCCAAAAACGCGAGGCTTATGGGCTGTTTTCGCCGCCCCTCACAGCTTCTTGTCGGCCTTCACCTTGTCGGCCTGCTTCTCCAGGGAATCGGCCTCGTTGCCCAGGTCGGTCACCTTCTTCAGTTCCTCCCTCTGGAGCAGGGCGGTGAAGTCCACCTTCTGCCCGGCGGCCCCGGCCAACACCATCTTCTTGAGCTCCTCCAGCAGGGTCTTGATCAGGGGGAGCATCTGCTGCCGCTTGCCTGTGGCCTGGTGCATGAGGTCCGCGTATTCCTTGTAATCCTTGAGTCCCTCCATGCCCAGGATCGCCTCGTAGGCCGCGGCCGCTTCCTTGAGCTTGGCCTCGATGTCCGCCAGGTTCTGGGTGACCTCCTTCTCCAGGGCCTCGCCCGCCGGACCGGTGAACTTGGAGTAATCGCCGGTGGCCAGGCTCCCACCGAGCTCGCTCTGCTTCTGCTGCAACTTGTTGAAGAGGTCCTTGGCCGACTGATAGGCCTGGTCTCCCTCGCCCATCTTGGCCTTGGCCTCGGCGGTGTTCTCCCCCTTTCCGCATCCCGCCACCAGGAGGACCAACAGGCCCAACGCCAACACCAGCACCAGCGCTTTTCTCACCTACGCTTCACCTCCCGAAGATCCCGCTGCTCCGACCTTCCTGCGACCTCACACAGAATTTTATTCTTCCTCCGCCCACCATTCCCTTCCCGTGCCCGCGCTCCCCATCGGGGTTTCCTGATGGCCCCCGACCTCCATCGGAGACCGTTCCCTGGCCAGGACCAGTCCAGGGAAGCCCCTCGCGGTGATTCCTACAGGCACCCATCCCGGCCGGTAACTCAGGCCCCGATCTCGGCCCGGAGAAGCTCCCTTCCGCTTTCCAGTTCCAGGATGCTCAGGACCTTCCCGTCCAGGAGCCCCACCGTGGGTACGCCCTCTCCCTTGGGGAGGGAAGGACTTCCGGGGTTGCACACCGTCACTTCCCCTACTCTCCGGATACCGTACACGTGGGTGTGTCCCCGGACGAGAAGCGCCGCGCCGTAGCCGGCCGCCTGCCTCGCCAGCTCCTCCTCCTCCTCCTCCTGGTGGCCGTGGACGACCATGATGTCCAGGCCGTCCACGTGGACCCACAGGTAGGGGGAGAGGATGGGGTCCTTGATGGCCAGCTGGTCCACCTCGGAATCGCAGTTGCCCCGGGCGTGGAGGATGGGGATGGGGCTCTCGTTCATTAGGCGCGCCAGTTCGGCAGGATTATAGGTGGGGAGCACCGGGTTGAAAGCCCCGTTGTAGAGGTGGTCCCCCGCGTGGAGGATCATCCGGCATCCTTCCAGCAGCCGCATCGCCTTCCTCCAGGCCTCGGTGTCGCCGTGGGTGTCGCTCACCAGCCCTATCCTCATGCTCCGTCACCTCCGACTTCCTTCGATCCCATCGCATTGTCCCGGTCCTCCCGAAGGATTCCCTCCCCTGCGGCCCGCTAAACGCGACGTCGACCACGTCCACTTCCGAACAGAAAAGGGTAGCATGGAACCCTCTCCCCATCCCGAGATCGCTCGCACGACCAAGAGAACCATGCTTTCAAGCGAGTTCCTGGAACTAGGAAACTCGGGAACGCAATCCGGCTTCAAGACCAGTCGCCCGAATACCCTCGATTTAATAAGGGACTTTCCCCCTCGCCTCCCCTCCATCTCCACCCTTGACCCGCTTCCTGATACATATCCCGGGGTGGGAAGCCAAGATGGGAGCCCATGCCTCAGGGGAGGAAGACCGGGAAGACCACTCCCTTGCCCTTTCCTAGGTCCAGGGAATTGAGCAGGGCGGCCCTAACCAGGGCCCTGGCCCTCATCACCGCCTGCAGCGGCTCGTCGCCCAAGGCGAGGCCCGCAGCCACCCCAGCGGAGAACACGCACCCGGTCCCGTGGTCGTGTAGGGTGGGAATCCTCTCCCCGGAGAGGACCTCCATGCGCCTCCCGTCGTAGAACACGTCCACCGCCTCGCCGCCCCGAAGGTGTCCCCCCTTGACCACCACGCAGCCGGGCCCCAGGTCCAGCAGGGCCGCCGCCGCGTTCCGCATGTCCTGGAGGTCATCTACCCGCTCCCCCAGGAAGGCCGACGCCTCCTCCAGGTTGGGCGTGAAGACGGTGGCCCGGGGAAGGAGTTCCTCCCTGATAGCCTCGAGCCCCCCGGGGTCAAGCAGTTCCTGGCCGGTGGAGGAGCGGAGCACGGGGTCCACCACGACGGGAATGCCATCCCACCGGCGAAAAACGCACGCTACCACCCGCGCCGTCTCCGCGGTGGCGAGCATGCCCGTCTTGGCGGCGTGCACCGGGATGTCGGAAAGGACCGCCTCCATCTGGGCGGCCACCATGGCCGGGGCGAGGTCGAAGCGCTCCCACACGCCCTGGGTGTTCTGCGCCGTCACCGAGGTGAGGGCGCAGGTGGCGTGGATCCCGAACAGGAAGAAGACCCTGCAGTCGGCCTGGATCCCGGCGCCGCCACCGGAATCGGAGCCCGCGACCGTCAGGGCCACTTTCCTTCTCCCGGTCACGTCACCACCCCGCGAGGCTCGTTTCACCTGAAGTGCTCGTACCCTGCGTGTCCCGGGTCGCAGAGCCGTCCCCTCTCGTCGTAAACCCGCACGCCCTCGCCCTTCACCATCCTCCCCACCACCCTGGCCCCGGTCCGTCGACATATCTCCCCGGCCACCTGCTCGGGGGCAGTGAGGACCAGCTCGTAATCCTCCCCGCCCGAAAGGGCGGCCCGGTAGGGGTCCTCGCCCAGCGTGTCCGCCAGCTCCATGGCCGTGGGGCTCACCGGGATCTCGGAGAGGAATATCTCCGCTCCCAGGCCGCTCTCCTCGCATATGTGCCCGAGGTCCCTGACCAAACCGTCGCTCACGTCGATGGCCGCGCTCGCCCCCAGCTCCGCAGCTATCTTCCCTTCCCTCAGCCGGGGCGCCGGGTAGAGGTGCCTGCGGGAACAGGGATGGTCCGGCTCGCCCCCCTTCCTCAGGTACAGCCATCCCAGGTAAGAGTCCCCCAGGGTCCCGGTCACCAGCACCAGGTCCCCTTCCCTGGCGCCCCCCCGGGTCATCAGGCCCATCGCCCTTGGTCCCACCCCCAGCACCGCCACCGCCACGAACCGGGCCCGGGGACTCGAGACCAGATCCCCGCCCACGAGTTCGCAGGTGAAATCCTCCCCGCAGCGGAGAAGTCCCCTCTGCAACTCCTTTAGGTCCTCCACCCCCATGTCCCCCCTCATTCCCATGGCCACCACGGCATAGGACCTCTCGCATCCGCCCATGGCTGCCAGGTCCGAGAGGTTGGAGGCGAGGGCCTTGTACCCGACGGAATCCCAGGGGACGTAGCCGAGGTCGAAGTGCACCCCCTCCACCATCGCGTCCACCGCGAACAACAAGGTCTTGCCGTCCCCGGCCAGGGCCGCGGCATCGTCCCCGCTCCCCAGGATGACCCCACTCCCCGGGGCCGGAAGAAGATCCCGAAAAAGGGCGATGAGCCCGAATTCCCCCAGGTCCCCGGCCCTCAACGCTTCCGCCTTCCTCCTTCTACTCAAGAGATCCCCGAGAGATTCTATCCCCCTCTCAGCAGGTCCCCGACTCGGCATTGCCCAGGTACCGGGCGATGAACCTCATGGCGCAGAAATCGCCGCACATGGTGCAGGCCGTCTCCCCCTGTACCTGCCGGTCTCGGAACAGGCTCTCGGCTTTCCTGGTGTCCAGGGCCAAGGAGAGCTGCCTCTCCCAATCCAGGGCCTTCCGGGCCCGGCTCATCTCCAGGTCCCATTCCCGCGCCCCCGGCTTACCCCGGGCCAGGTCCGCCGCGTGGGCGGCTATCCGGGTGATGATGACGCCCTCGCGGACGTCCTCGGCCGTGGGAAGGCCCAAGTGCTCCCGGGGGGTCACGTAGCACAGGAAGTCGGCGCCCGCCAGCGCGGCCAGCGCGCCTCCTATGGCCGCCGCCACATGGTCATGGCCGGCGGCCACGTCTGTCACCAGCGGGCCGAGGACGTAGAAGGGGGCTCCCCCGGTAACGGCCTAGGCCATCCTCACGTTAGCCTCCACCTGGTGTAGGGGGATGTGGCCAGGGCCCTCCACCATGCACTGGACTCCCGCCTCCCGGCAGCGCTTTACCAGCCCGCCCAGGACCACCAGCTCCGCGAGCTGGGCTGGGTCGGAGGCGTCCTCGATGCAGCCCGGCCTCAGCCCGTCTCCCAGGGAAAGGGTGACCTCATACCGACGGGCGATCTCCAGCAGCCGGTCGAACCTCTCGAAAAGCGGGTTCTCCCTCTGGTGATGGAGGATCCACCCGGCCAGGAAGGCCCCTCCCCGGGACACGATCCCCGCCACCCTCGGGTTGGCCCTCAAGACCTCCAGCACCGACATGGTTACGCCGCAGTGAACGGTTATGAAATCCACCCCCGAGGCGCAATGGTCCTCGATGACCTCGAACATGTCCTCCTCGTCCATGGCCACGATGCTCCCCTTATCCCACTGGGCCCTTATGCCGGCCTCGTATATGGGAACGGTGCCCAGGGGTACCGGCGAGCGGTTGGCGATGGCCATCCTGACCTTGGCCAGGTCGCCCCCGGTGGAGAGGTCCATGACCGCGTCGGCTCCCGCCTCCACCGCTGCCTCCAGCTTTCGCAGCTCGTCGGCGATGTCGGGGTAATCGGCGGACGTCCCGATGTTGGCGTTGACCTTCACCCGGGTGCCTCCCCCGATGACGCAGGGCTTCCGCACGCCCCGGGCCAGGCCGTGGGGAAAAACCGCCCTTCCCGCCACGATCTCCTCGGCCAGCCTCTCCGCATCCATTCCCTCTTCGGCGGCTGCCCTCTTCAACTCCTCGGGTATGTGGCCTTCCTTCAGGGTCTCTATGAGCGTCTTTCTCCTCAATTCATTACCTCCCCAGGTACCGGTCCACCTCCCGCCTCAGGCGCAGGACCGCTTCGTACATGTCGTCGGCCTCGGTTACGGCGGATATCACCGCCACCCCGGAGGCACCCGCTTCCAGCACCTCCCTCACCATCTCCGGCCTTATGCCGCCTATGGCCACCACGGGGACCTCCGCCATGCCCGCAATCTCCCGAAGGCCTTCCAGGCCCAAGGGGTCTCCGGCATCCGCCTTGGTGCCGGTGGGAAACACCGGCCCCACTCCCAGGTAATC
>JBBFMI010000054.1:7291-9769 GCA_037478635.1 Candidatus Geothermincolales bacterium
GTGTTGGGCCAGCAGGATGGCATTGGACAGGCCGACGTAGCCGGTACCGGCAATGGCGATCTTCATGAGCGATTCACTCCAGCAATCTCGGTATTGATGGTATTCAGCACGGCCACCGGGTCGGCCGCCTGCGTGATCGGCCGGCCGACCACCAGGTAATCGGCGCCGGCCTTCTGGGCCTCCAAGGCCTCCTCCAGCGAGGAGGCGGACACCCCGAGGACCATCTCCTCGCCGATCAGGGACCTGGCCCGGCTCGGGGGGAGGTCCTCCCATCCCACGTGAACCCCGTCCGCTCCGACTGCCAGGGCCACGTCCACCCTGTCGTTCACCAGGAAGAGCGTCCCTTTACCCTCGGCCCTCACCAGTTCCCCGATGGCCGTGGCCAGCTCGTACATCTCCCTTCCCCCGGAGGCCTTGGCCCGTAGCTGCACCGCGTCCGCCCCTCCCCTCACGGCGGCCTCGGCCACCTCCAGGTGTCCCCTACCCAGGTCCGGTCGGACATCGGTTATAACGTAAAGCCCGAGGCGAAGCCGCTTCCTCATCCATCCCTCCGGCATATCTCCGCGGCGAGCTCCGCCGCCCTTTTCCCCGAGAGCAACATGCCGCCGAAGATGGCCCCCATGCGATAGGATCCCTGCACGGCACCTGCGGCCATGCCCGCCACTATCAGGCCGGGGTGGACCTCCGCCGTGTCCCCCTCGAGCCTTTCTTCTGCAACTTGTGACCACATGGGCCTCTCCCCCACCACGTCTCCGGTGGGAGTCCTCAGGCGCAGGCCGGGGACCTTTCTCTTCAGCGTCCTGGCCACCTCCGCGTCGTGCCCGGTGGCATCGATGACCGCCCGGGCATGCACTGCCAGCGGGTCCACGTGCAGGCCCGCCCTTTCCACCGCCATCCAGTTGAGCACCACCCCACAGACCCGGTCGTCCTCCCTCAGGACCAGGTCCTCCACCGCCATACCCACCCAGATGTGGGCCCCCGCCTCGATGGCCGCCGCCGCCGAGCGCGACACTGCCTCCACCGCGTCGGCTATGTACAGGCCGTCTTCGGCGGGCTCGAGCCTTACCCCTATCTCCTGGAACAGGTGGGCGGCCTCCGCCTGCACCGCCACCCGGGGAAAGAGCATACCTCCTCCCCATATCCCCCCTCCCACGTACTGATTTCTCTCGAAGACCGCGACCCGGAACCCCTCCCGCGCCAGGTAGCGGGCCGCCGTCAGCCCCGAAGGCCCGGCCCCGGCAATGGCCACGTCAAGGCGCAGGTCCTCGGAAAAATCCCGCAGGAAACCGCGCATTATCGACGCGGTGATGGAGACCTCGTCCCATCCTCCCGGCGAAAACCCCGCCATTGGATCCACCTCCGCCATCCTCGGGTCAGATCAACCTTCGACTCCCAGGGAAAAACAAGGCCACGCCCTGATCCAGGACGTGGCCTCGCGACCACGCTTCATACCATGTTCCCTCCGCTGGTATTACCCAGATCAGGTTCAAGGGTATGCTCTCAGCCCCCGTGGTTGGGAGCACCCCTACATGGCAGGTATTCTGTTTTCAAGATCCCCGCTCCAAGCGCGATCCTACATGGTCCATATGATAGCCCTTCCGGGAGGCGGATGAAAAGAGCTTCGTCATGCACCGAGGGACAAGGGCCTCCGATTATCCCTCTCTTCCAGTGATACCTCTCTCGAAAAATCTCTTGAAAAAGGCGATACCTCGCCCAGGAAACGAGGAATTTCTCGGGATACCTCTTGTCGCCCGCCGTACTTCGTGAAAGATAGATTTCATCGGGGACGGTCACTTAAAAACGCCGTTGCCTTAAAGAAAGGGTTCAATCCATAGCTACAGTTTTCGGTTCTTCACGTTGGCGATAATCAACCCGGAAGACATCGAGGAGGATGCTATATCTTGGTCCAATGGTCCTATCCCCGGGACGGTCGCCCCAAAGGGACCAGGACCCTCCGGGAAATCCCTATCCATAGGCTCAGATGGTAACCCTGCCAGGCGCAGGGATCCCCACGAAGCCCGGAGAGACGAGGATGCCCTGCGATTACCAGCCCTCTCTCCCATTGTCCTCGAGTTCCGGGCACCGAGGGACAATAGCCGCACATCTTATAATTCTATGAGAGTGGATTCTACGAATGGGCCATTGCTGGATGACTGAAAACCAGGCTTTTTCTCAACCTCCTGGTTTTCTCTTCGGATGACCCGGATCAGTAAAAGAAGGGAGGAAGGGACATGCCCGAGGAGAGGAAGGACGACCAGGAAGCCTTGAAGGAGGAGACGGAGAAATCGGAACCCCAAGGGGCACCAGAAAAGCCCAAGGAAAAGGTAACAAGTGAGGTCAGAGGCGAAAGCGCCGAGGAGAGCTCCCCGGGTCCCAGCGCGGGAAGTCCCGGGCCGGGAGAGCGCGAGAATGAGCGGGAAGCAGAGGAGGAGTTCCGCAGGCTGGTGGAAGAGAGCCTGGAGAAGGTCACCGTGGCGG
>JBBFMI010000055.1:0-9732 GCA_037478635.1 Candidatus Geothermincolales bacterium
GTCAAGGCCAACGGTGGTGATCACCTGGACCTTCGAGGGGAGGACGTTGGTGGCGTCCCACCTTCCTCCCATGCCCACCTCCACCACCGCCACGTCCACCTTCCTCTCGGAGAAGTAAAGGAATGCCTGGGCGGTGTTGATCTCGAAATAGGTGAGCGGGTCTCCGGTCTCCCTATTGGTCTGCTCGGCCAGGGGGATTATCTCCTCGGTCACGGAGGCGAAGTCCTTTTTGCTTATGGGCCTGCCGTTGACCGCGATCCTCTCGCAGACGCTCTGGAGGTGGGGGGAGGTGAACCTACCGACCTTCCTGCCCGTCTCCTCCAGTATGGCCGCCACCATGCAGGCCACCGAGGTCTTGCCGTTGGTGCCGGTGATGTGGATGGAGGGATAATCCAGCTGGGGATTGCCGAGCTTGGCGCAGAGCAGCCTTATCCGGTCCAGGCTCGGCTTTATGCAGAAAAGGCCCGCCCGGTTCAGGTATTCCTCGGCTTCCTCGAAGGTCATGGGCAAGGTAGACTCCTTTCCTCTGGTCTGGGACGGATCATTGGGCTACATCACTGGCAGTGGCCCGGCTACCCGTCGAGGAGGGATATCTGCTCTCGCAGCTTCTCCATCTTCAGGCGGATGTCCGCGAGCTTCCTCCTCTCCTTCTGGACCACCTCCACCGGAGCCCGGGACAGGAACTGGTCGTTGGCCAGCTTGGCCTGGGACTTCCTGGCCTCCTCCTCGAGCTTCTCCAGCTCCCGGCGCAGGCGCTTTACCTCCTCGGTGAAGTCCTGGCCCTTGAGGGGGATAAACACCTCCACCCCGGAAGCAACGCCCCGGGCATAGGAGGAGGGGTCTTCCACCTCTTTCGCCAGCTGGAGAGAGGAGAGGCGGGCTTGGGAGACGATGTACTCCTCGTGGTCCCGGAGCAGACCTTCCCTGCATTGTTCCAGGGGGACCAGAACCGCCTGGACCTTCTGTTGGGGCTTAACCCCCAGCTCGGCCCTCAGGCGGCGCAGGCACACTATAACCTCCCTCAAGATCTCCATGGCCTCCTCCGCCTCCCGGTCCCGCCATCTATCCTCCGCCCGGGGCCAAGGCGCTATCACCAGGGACTCACCCTCGTGGGGAAGGCGCTGCCATATCTCCTCCGTGATGAAGGGCATGAAGGGGTGCAGGAGCCGCAGGACCCTCTCCAGCACGTACCAGGTCACGTACTGGGCCGTCCTTTTTGCCCTCTCGTCCTGCCCGTACAGCCGCAGCTTGGAAAGCTCGACGTACCAGTCGCAGAAGTCGTTCCAGAAGAACTCGTACAGGGCCCTACAGGCCTCGCTGAAATTGTAGGCCTCGCAGAAGCCGTCCACGACGGAGATGAGGCGGTTGAGGGCGGAAAGGATCCAGCGGTCCGCCAGGGTGAGGTCGAGCTCCTCCTCCCTCACCGAAGAGGGGTCGAAGCCCTCCAGGTTCATCAACGCGAACCGGGAGGCGTTCCATATCTTGTTGCAGAAATGCCGGCTCCCGGCGATACGTTCCTCGGAGAGGAAGATATCCCTTCCGGGAACGGCGATGTGGCCCAGGGTGAAACGAAGGGCGTCCGCCCCGTAACGGTCGATCACGTCCAGGGGATCGATCACGTTGCCCGAGGACTTGCTCATCTTCTTGCCGGTCTCGTCCCGGATGAGGGCGGTCACGAAAACCTCCCGGAAGGGAACGTCCTTCATGAAATGGAGCCCCATCATGATCATCCGGGCCACCCAGAAGAAGATGATGTCGAAGGCGGTCACCAGCACCGAGGTGGGATAGAAATATCGCAGGTCGGGGTTGTCGTCGGGCCATCCCAGGGTGGAAAAGGGCCAGAGGGCCGACGAGAACCAGGTGTCGAGCACGTCCGGGTCCTGCTCCAGCTCCCCCCCGCAGGGACAGCGCTCCGGATCCTGCCGCGCCACCACCACCTCGCCGCAGGAGCGGCAATACCAGGCCGGTATACGATGGCCCCACCAAAGCTGGCGGGATATGCACCAGTCCCGTATGTTGTACATCCAGTCGAAATAGACCTTCTCCCAGCGGGAGGGTATGAACCTTATCCTTCCCTCCTCCACCGCCTTGATGGCCGGCTCGGCCAGCTCCTTCATCCTCACGAACCACTGGAGGGAGAGGTAGGGCTCGATCACCGTGTGGCACCGGTAACAGTGGCCCACCGCGTGAACGTGAGGCTCCACCTTGAGAACGTAGCCCATCTTCTCCAGGTCCCTTACCACCGCCTCCCGGGCGCTGTAGCGATCGAGACCGGCATAGGGACCGCCGTTCTCGTTCACCACCGCCTCCTCGGTGAATATGTTTATCTCCGGAAGGTCGTGCCTTCTTCCCATCTCGAAGTCGTTGGGGTCGTGGGCGGGGGTGACTTTCACCACCCCGGTGCCGAACTCCGGGTCCACGTACTCGTCGGCGATAATGGGCAACCTCCTGCCCAGCAGGGGAAGCACGGCGGTCCTTCCCAGCAGGTGGCGATAGCGGGAATCCCTGGGGTTCACGGCCACCGCCGTGTCCCCCAGCATGGTCTCGGGCCGGGTGGTGGCCACGTAGAAATACTCGTCGGAACCCTCGAGGTCGTAGCGGATGTACCAGAGCTTTCCCTCAATCTCCTCGTGTTCCACCTCTATGTCGGAGAGGGCGGTGCGACAGCGGGGACACCAGTTGACGATGTAATAGTCGCGGTATATCAGCCCCTCCTCATAGAGGCGCACGAAGACCTCCCGGACCGCCCGGGAACACCCCTCGTCCATGGTGAAGCGTTCCCGGTCCCAGTCACAGGAGCAGCCAAGCCTCTTGAGCTGCCTTATGATCGTCCCGCCGTACTGCTCCTTCCAGGCCCAGACCCGCTCCAGGAAGGCCTCCCTTCCCAGCTGCTGCCGGGTCAAGCCCTCCTCCGCCAGCTTCCTCTCCACCACGTTCTGGGTGGCTATCCCCGCGTGGTCGGTGCCGGGTACCCAGAGGGTCTCGTAACCCTGCATCCGCCTCCGGCGGATTATGAAGTCCTGCAGCGAGTTGTTGAGGGCATGGCCCAGGTGCAACGACCCGGTCACGTTGGGCGGGGGGATGACGATGGTGAAAGGCTCCCGCTCCGGGTCGGGACGAGCGTGGAAGTACTTGCGCTCCTCCCAGAAGCGGTACCAGCGTTCCTCCACCTCCCAGGGCTCGTAGGCCTTGGGTATCTCCGACTGCCGGGAAAGCTCGGCCAACTTACCGTTTCACCTCCCTGAGACCAGCATCTTCAGCGCGCTTTCGCGGTTCGCCGGTCTTTCCGGGAACCGATTTAGAACATTATAATGTCACCGGCTCGAAGGGAAGAAGGCGGTCCTCCCGCAAGCGAAACGGGATGAACCCTCATCCCTGGCCAGGCAACAGGGCTTATCATCGACCATCCCCGGACCTGGCGATAAAAGGCCCCTGTCACCTGGCCACGTCCACCGGTGGGCTCGGGGAGAGGGAGTCAAGCAAGCCGAGGAAAGGAGGAAAGTTGGGAAAGGCGGCCCTGGTGATATTCCTCGCCTCGATGGCCCTGGTGCCGCTCTCCCTCACCCTGGTGATAGCCGCGGCCGCGTCCATATTCCGCACCTTCCGCTACGCGCAGAAGGACTTCGAGAGCTACCGGGGGCTTTTCTCGGAAAAGCTGGAAAAGACGTCGGCTTCCCGGGAAAGGGTCCTGGAACGCCTGGAAAGGATAGGAGAGGAGTTCCGGCAGGCGGGGGAGAACATCGAGGAAACCCGGGCCGCCCTCGAGGACCTGGCCAACCCGACCCTGGGCTCCCTACTCCGCTCCTTCCTGCCCCGGGGCTGACCGCTCACCTCGCCTCACGCTGATCGCCTTCCCCCAAGGAGCACGACCTCCCGGGAGCGCCCTCCGACCTGCAAAGCGAGCACGGCATCCAGGGACACCTTTTTCCCTGGGGACGGAAAGAGACGCCGATACCGCGCCATCCCCATTCACCGAAGCCCAGTGAGTCCCGCGCGTCCTTCCCCGACCACGGGTAAACGGCGGCCCAGCAAAGCGGTGTGGGTCAGGAAAACGGATGAATCTCTTGCGAGGTCAACACCGGCAGGGAACCAGGTAGAACGCAGGCAACCCGAGGGATCAGGCGCTCTCCTCTTCTCCCTCGTCGTAATCCATGCCCGAGGTGACCAGGGTGGGCTCCACGCCCTTCTCGATGGTATCCTTGGTCACCACGCAGCGGATGATGTCGCTCCGGGACGGCAGCTCGTACATCACGTCCAGGAGGCATTCCTCCAGGATGGCCCGAAGGCCGCGGGCGCCGGTGTTCCTCTCCAGGGCCTTGCGCGCCACCGCCCTCAGGGCCCCCTCGGTGAAGCGTAGCTCCACCCCATCGAACTCGAATATCTTCTTGTACTGCTTGACCAGGGCGTTCTTGGGCTCGGTGAGAATGCGCAGCAGATGATCCTCGGTGAGGCCGTGGAAGACGGCGATGACCGGCAGGCGCCCGACGAACTCGGGAATCAACCCGTACTTGAGCAGGTCCTCCGGCATGACCTGCTCGAGGATCTGGCCGATGTCCTTCTCCTCCCGACGCCTGACGTCGGCCCCGAAACCGATGCCCTTCTTGCCGATGCGGTTCTCGATGATCTTCTCCAGCCCCGCGAAGGCGCCGCCGCAGATGAAGAGGATGTTGGTGGTGTCGATCTGGATGAACTCCTGGTGGGGATGTTTCCGGCCGCCCTGGGGCGGGACGCTCGCCACCGTCCCCTCCAGGATCTTGAGCAGGGCCTGCTGCACTCCCTCCCCGGAGACGTCCCGGGTGATGGAGGGGTTCTCTGACTTGCGGGCTATCTTGTCGATCTCGTCTATGTAGATGATCCCCGTCTCCGCCCTCTTAACGTCGTAGTCGGCGGCCTGGATCAGCTTGAGCAGTATGTTCTCCACGTCCTCCCCCACGTAGCCCGCCTCGGTCAGGGTGGTGGCGTCGGCTATGCAGAAGGGGACGTTGAGGATCTTGGCCAGGGTCTGGGCGATCAGCGTCTTCCCGCAGCCGGTCGGTCCGATGAGGATGATGTTGCTCTTCTGCAGCTCCACGTCGTCGTCGGAGTAGGCTCCCACCTGTATCCGCTTGTAATGGTTGTAAACGGCCACCGAGAGGATCTTCTTCGCCTTCTCCTGGCCCACCACGTAATCGTCGAGGAAACGGTATATCTCCGCCGGCTTGGGAAGCTCCTCCAGCCGCAGCTCCGGGGTCTCCGCCAGCTCCTCCTCGATGATCTCGTTGCAGAGGTCGATGCACTCATCGCAGATGTAAACGCCCGGGCCAGCTATGAGCTTCTTCACCTGCCGCTGGCTCTTGCCGCAGAACGAGCACTTGAGGAGATCGCTGCCTTCGCCGAACTTGGCCAATTCCTACCTCCGAGATCCTCTACTTCTTGGTCCTCTTGGTCTCCTCCTCCTTGCGCTCGATCACGGCGTCGATGATGCCGTACTCCACCGCCTGCTGCGCGGTGAGGATGAAATCCCGGTCCGTGTCGCGGTGGATCTTCTCGATGGGCTGGCCGGTGTGCTTGGCCAGGATCTCATCGAGGATCTGGCGCAAACGGAGGATCTCCCGGGCGTGGATGTCGATGTCCACGGCCTGGCCGCTCGCCCCTCCCATGGGCTGGTGCAGCAGGATTCGGGCATGGGGAAGGGCGAACCGTTTTCCGGGAGCCCCGGCGGCCAGCAGGATGGCCGCCCCCGAGGCCGCCTGCCCTATGCAGATGGTGGACACGTCCGCCTTCACATACTGCATGGTGTCGTAGATGGCCAGGGTGGAGGTGACGACCCCGCCCGGGCTGTTTATGTATAGGTGTATGTCCTTCTCCGGGTCCTCCGACTCGAGATGGAGCAACTGGGCCATCACCAGGTTTGCCACGTGGTCGTCGATCTCGGTGCCCAGGAAAACTATGCGGTCCTTGAGGAGACGCGAATAGATGTCGAAGGACCTCTCGCCTCGGTTGGTCTGCTCTATGACTATGGGGATCAGAGCCTCTGCCATATTCCATCACCCTGGTCGAAGTTCTCTCCTGATTTCGATTATACCCCGCCGCCGGCGGCCCGGACCTGTCGGCGGTAGCTACGGGTCACTATTCGCTCTTATCTTCCTCGGCTTTCTCCGCCGATTCCTTCCCGGCGGACGCCGAATCCTCCTGCCGCTCGGATGTTTCGCCCTCCTTACCGGCAATTACGGCATTGTCCACCAAAAACTTGAGGGCCTTTTCGTGCAGGAGGTCTATCTTTAGCTCGTCCAGCAGGCCCCTTTCCTCCAGCACCTCGCGGTACTCTCCGGCGTCTACCCCCAGGGCCGTGGCCCGGCGCAGGACCTCCTCCTCCAGTTCCCGGTCGGACACGGTGATGCCCTCGGCCCGCGCCACCGCCTCGAGCACGAGCTCGTTCTTGATGAGCCGCTCTGCCTCGGCGGCGAACTCCTCCTCCATCTTCTTCTCCGTGTAGTTCGCCGCCTTGAGGAAGCTCTCCAGGGAAATGTCCCTCCGGGCCAGGCGGTTTTCCAGGTCCTTCCGGCGGGCCTCCACGTACCGGTCGATCATCTTCCGGGGTATGTCCACCTGGAGGTCCTGGGTGAGCTTCTCCATGATACGCTGGCGCACCGTCTCCTCCGCCCTTTCCTTCTTGGCCCGGGTGATCTTCTCTCGGAGATCCGCCTTGAGCTCCTCGAGGGTATCGAAGCTGCTCGCCTCCTTGGCGAAATCGTCGTTCAGCTCCGGCAGCTTCTTGACCTTGACCTCCTTCACCAGGACCTTGAAAGAGGCGATCTTCCCGGCCATCTCGGGGTCGGGATGGTTGTCCGGCATCTTCACCTTGATGTCCAGGATGTCTCCCTTCCGCTTTCCGAGGAGCTCCTGGTTGAACTCGGGCCATATGTCCGGACGGCCCACCTCCAGCATGTAATCCTTGGCCGAGCTGCCCGGGAAGGGCTTCCCGTTGACCGTCCCGTCGAAATCGATGAGGGCGAAATCTCCCTCGGCCAGGGACTTGCCCTCCACCGCTTCCAGCTGGGCGAACCTGTCCCTCAGGCTCTCCAGGGCCCGCTGGACCTCTTCCTCGGTGGCCTCTTCCTCGGGGGCTTCCACCTCGACGCCCTTGTAGTCGGAGACCTCCACCCGCGGCTTTACCTCCACCTCGGCCTCGAAGACCAGGGGCTTTCCCTCCTCCACGCTGATGGAGTCCCAGTCCAGCTCCGGGTCATCGATGGGCTCCAGCTCCAACTGGCGCAGGGCCTCCGACCTCTTCCAGGACGGGCTCCATGCCCAGCCTGGCCTGGAGAACCCTGCGGGGGACCTTGCCCCGGCGGAAACCGGGCACGAAGACCTCCCGGGCCAGGCGACGGAAAGCCCGATCGATGGCCTTGTCCACCTCTTCAGCGGGCACTTCCACCCGGATCTTCACCTTGTTCTTGTCCACTATCTCCTTTTCCGCCTTCACCTTCACCGCTGAACTCTCCTTTTCACCCACGATACCCGCACGAACCCGAGATGAACTCGCAGTCGAGACCAACCTCCTCGATCGCTGCAGGAAATCCTAAAAAAATCCCCTTTCCCCTTCTGGACTGAGGGGTTTGTGGTGCGAGAGGGGGGACTCGAACCCCCACGGGTCTCCCCACTGGATCCTAAGTCCAGCGCGTCTGCCAATTCCGCCACTCTCGCCGGACTGGAGGTTATCGAGCGATAACTATGCTACTACAGGGGTGAGAGCATGGCAATAAAAGGGGCTTTACGGGCGTCCAGCGACTGGCAAAGGGTCCCTTGGACGAATAAAGCCCCGCCACGGCATGAGCAAGGTCGAATCAGTAACGCGCTTTTAAGAACGTCACGCCCGGTTTCAAACTCGAAATCTCCATCGAAAGGGGAAACGGCGCCTAAACGTGGGCCATCGATCTTTCTCGAGGCGCAGCATCGAGGGATGAGCGGGATAACCCTTGAGGTCTCCTTCGGCTACGGGGCACGGAACTCCGAGAGTCAAAAGAGTTGTGCTATAATTCCGGCGCCGAGGTGTTAACTTCGCCGTTTCCATGAGCTATCATCGAAATGGATGCGCGCCTGTAGCTCAACTGGATAGAGCGGCGGACTTCTAATCCGTAGGTTGCAGGTTCGAGTCCTGCCAGGCGTGCCAGCGATACGTGGTGGGGGTAGCTCAGTAGGTAGAGCACAGGGTTGTGGCCCCTGTGGTCGCGGGTTCGAGTCCCGTCCCTCACCCCATTTTTTTATCCCACGATGATCCCGAGGGATGTGCCGAAGAGCCAGTCCAGGCGCCTCGGTCTTGACCGGATGCCATGAAGCAAGAGGGCCCTCTTAAGAAGTCCCTTTTCGGGTAAAGGTGGGCGACGAGAGGTCCCGATGACGTGGATGTAAGAAGGGGAGACCTGGGAAAAGCGCGTGGACGCTAACGTCGTCGCGCGTCCCGGGAAAAGGGACCAAGCAGATTAGGTCCTGCCACTCCTACCGGGCAAGAAAACGCCACGGCACATCGAGGAAGCCCGTGATCACGCTACCAGCCCTTCCTTTGCTTTCCCCGTGGGAAGCAGGGCAAAGGGGCTCAATCCTTGTTCCCAGGATGGACAGCGCGTCTCTATGGCTGGGACAAAACAAGCCCGCCCCAGGAAGAAGGAGGCGGGTGCGACCTTCTCCGACATAAATGGTCGGGGTGGGCGGATTCGAACCGCCGACCTCATGCTCCCAAAGCATGCGCGCTGACCAAGCTGCGCTACACCCCGACCTCGAGGAAATTATAAATCCAGCGGAGGAAAAACGGGAACCGCCAGGGGCCGGGCCCTCACCGGAGCTACCTGGAGGACCTGTCAAGAAACGCCTGCGTGAGCCCCTGGCCTCGCCAGCCTTTTGAAACGGCACCGCCCAAGCGTTCGGGATGCGGAGGGGGGCAAGATGGACGGGAAAGGATTCCCCTCGAACGGGACCTTGACTTTCATTCGTAGCCTTTTTGTTAAAATATATTATCGAGACGAGCGGGAGTAGCTCAGTTGGTAGAGTACGAGCCTTCCAAGCTCGGTGTCGCGGGTTCGAGTCCCGTCTCCCGCTCCATTTTTTATGCGCGCATTGCCGTCTGGGAACACGGACTTCCGGCGGCGAATCCCATCTCGTTCGACCGGTGAGGCGGGTCCAGGAGTGGAGATACCCAAAGCAGTCAGATCCCCGTAGGTCTTCTTACTCCCAGAGCCATGGGGGCTCCCCTCTCTCGAGCATCTCCCGCAGGGCGCGCATGGCCTTCCCCCGGTGGCTCAAGGCGTTCTTCTCCTCCACGGTCAGCTGGGCCATGGTCCTGTCCATCCCTTCCGGTATGAAGACGGGATCGTAACCGAACCCGCCCGACCCCCGCGGATCGAGGGCGATGCGCCCCCGGCAGACGCCCTCCAGGAAGACCCATCTACCGTCGGGGTGGGCCAGGACCAGCGTGCAGACGAACCGGGCTCCCCTCATCTCCTCGGGCACGCCCTCCAGCTCCCGCAACAGTCGCGCGATATTGGCGGCATCGTCCCCCTCCCTTCCCCCGTAGCGGGAGCTGATGACGCCCGGAGCGCCGCCCAGGGCGTCCACCTCCAGGCCGGAATCGTCCGCCAGGGAAGGCAAGCCGGTGAAGGAGGCCGCCGCCTGGGCCTTGAGGCGGGCGTTTTCCAGGAAAGTGGTTCCCGTCTCCTCCGCCGGACAAAAACCGGGGAACTGGTCCAGGCTCATCAC
>JBBFMI010000056.1:0-9642 GCA_037478635.1 Candidatus Geothermincolales bacterium
GGTCGGGCCGGCTCGGCCCGCCCGCCGGGACCCCGGAGGCCATCGACTACTACGCGGGTTGCTACAGGCTGCACAGAAAACTCGCGGACGTTCCCATGGACCTGGAGGCGGTGGATGCCCTTCTTTCCCTGTTCCCGGGGATGGAGGTCAACCGGATAGGCTCTCCCCGCTGTTGCTACACCCCCGAGGGCCTGGAACATCTCGGGTCGAGCGCGAAGACCCGTCTCCTCCTCACCGTCTGCACGGGCTGTTACGGTCAGGCGCTCACGGCATTCCCGCGAGAAAGCGGGGTGGAGGTGATGATGCTCCCGGGCTTCCTGTCCCGGGTGCACGGAGTCTGGTAAAAACGACCTTATCCCGGGTCCGTGGGTATCGCGAGGACGGCCGTGGACCTCGCACGAGCGGCAGACGAATACCCGAGCGACGCCCATCGACCTGCGCGGCCAGGGGAGCTCCAGGGAGGCTCACGTCCGGAGACCCCGCCAAAAAAGAGGGGAGGCGCTGGCGCGCCTCCCTTTCTAAAAGAAAGCTATTAGCTACCGGCGGATAGGGCTATTCAGGGGGTGGAATGTGGGTGATCTTAGTGCATAGGGCATATGGGGTTGGCCGGCAGCTAATAGCGTAGGGCCATTTTCAAGGTACCAATTTTAAAAGCCCCGGGCGGGGCTTCCGAGATTATCACTATGTTTTCCCCACCCGTGGGAATAAAGTAACAAAAGGGGATCAAGGTGTCAAGGGAATTTGAACGACCGTTTATGATTTTCCATGATCTGTATCAGCGCCGGCACAGGGTGCGGGCGTCGAACCTTTGGCCTTTGTCCCTCAGGAGCCTTCCCTTCTCCGCCGCCTCTGTTGCTTTCGCTCCTCCTTCTCCAGCCAGCGCCGGAAACGCGAATCGCTCCAGACCTGCTCCGCCCGGGCCTTCACCTTCCTGGAAAGTTCTTCCAGCTCTGCCGCCACCTCGTCCCTCCGGGTGATCAGGCGGAGCTGTACCGGCTCCTCGAACTCCTCCCGTCCCACAAACGGGAGCCTGGGGTTATGCAGGGAATCGGCCGGGACGAGAACCTTGAGGGCCCGGGGGACCACCCGCAGGTCTATGACCCGCCCGGCCTCGAACCTGTGCACCTCGCCGTCGATCTGGGCGTAGGTGTCGGTCAGGCATTCCACCCTCATGCTCCTCACCTGGTGAAAGGAGATCAACCTGGAGAAACCGTGCCTCCCGCCCATGCAGGCGAAAGCGAAGAGCACCAGGCCGTAGAGGTTGGGCATGGCCCTTCCGATGGTGAGCCCCAGGACGCCGTCGTCCATCTTGGCATCGGGATGGATCTTGATGTACCTGCCGAAGAGGGGAGCGTTACAGAGGATCGCCAGTATGACCCAGCCGTCGAAAACCTGCCCGTCGTACTGGAAACGCACGTGGTACCTCTTGTCCGGCTCGAAGAAGCATATCTTCAAGCCGCTGTAGAAGTAAGCGGGGATGCGGAACTTCTTCCACCGGTAGGCTCCCGCGGCGATCTCCGAGTCCACGCCCAACCCGAAGGTGACCGCCGCGTAACGGTCGTCGTAGCGGATGAGGTCGATGGCCCTGCAGGTATCCCCGAGGATCGCCTTCAGGGCCTTTTCCCTGTCCTTTCGGTCGTAGCCGACGTTGCAGGCGAAATCGTCGGCGGTGCCGGCGGGGAACATGGCCAGCTTCAGCTCCGAGTTGGGCACCTTCATTATCCCGTTGATTATCTCGTTGGTGGTGCCGTCCCCCGCCACCGATACCACTACGTCGAAATCCTCCGCCCACTTCACCACCATCTCCTCGGCGTGGCCGGCTTTCTCGGTGAAAAGGGCCTCGTGCTCGACCTTCATCCGGCGCAACCTATCGATGAGCCAGAAACCCTCCCTCTGGGCCTTTCCGCCCCGGGACACCGGGTTGACGATGACCAGGTATCTCCTGCCTTCCGTGTCCGCCATCGCTTCCCTCCCTCAAGCCTCGGCGACGGGGCCGCCGGTTATCCCCGGCAGATAAGTCAAGGACACGCCGAATGCATCATGACCCGAACGAAAGGGAGAAAAGTATACGGGAATTATACAATAAAGCCCGGTCCCGGAGGGCACTGCAGGAGGGCACTGCGTCCTGGAAGTCCGGCAGCATATCGGGAGCCGCTCAAAGCCCCGTCAGCCGTTCGAGGCCAGGCCCTTCCAGAGGATCCCGCCAACTCCATCTTCCTTGCCGGGCTCACCCCTTGGGGCCACCCCGCGTACCGGGCGAGGAGGCACAAGCGGCCGCCGTTACGTCTTCCCGTCCGCTTCAGGCGGCTTCCACCGTCACCTCGAGGTCCCCATTATCCGCCAGCTCCCAGCTCACCCCGGTGCTCCTGCCGTACAGTTTCTCGTACATCCCCTGGACCGTGCCCACTACCACCAGGGGGAGGCAGGAGTTCTCGAGCCTCATCTCCAGGCCCCTGTCGTCCACCCTGAGGCGCTCCAGGACGCCCAGTCCCCGCAAGGCCAGTTCTTCCCTGAACCTCTGCTCGTTCAGGAGGATGTTCTCCGGGAGGAACCCCCGCAGGGTGAAGTTCTTCTGGGATTCCACCACCACCCGCGGTATGTCCTCGCCGAGCTCCTTCTCCAGCTCGTCGAACATGCTGGCGATCTGGTTGGGGCCCAGGAGCGCCATCCTCCTGCCGTTCGTGGTGTTGGTGATGACGCCCTCCTCGCTCCACCGGCAGGACGAGAGCCACCAGGGCACGCCGCAGGTCTCGCACCTCTCGAACTCCAGTTCTCCGTCGACGTGGTCGTAAGTCCTGAAGATTATCCTCTCCTTGAGCTCCGGGGGATGGGGAGAGGGGAAGGCCACCACCTCGTAGGTGTCCGCGCCCACCATCTCGTAGGAGATGTCGTGGTCGTAACCCAGGATCGCCTCCATGGCCGCCCCGTGGGTGGCGGCACAGATGAAGACGGAGAAGGGCTTTCGCATCAACACCTTGTAGTAATCTCTCTCGTCCTGTTCGAACCTCATGTCCAGAAACTCGTACTTCCCGTAACCGTTCATCAGCGCGATGTGGATAAGGGCCTCGTCCACGTCCCGCAGCTTTACCGTCCCGTTCTTCACCAGGTCCCTGACCCCTGGAGGAAGCAAGCTCTCGATGTAGACCCTCACCGTCATCTGGATAGCGGAGGTGACGATACGTTCCACCGGGTAGCCGATCAACTTCTCCACTCCCCAGACCATGGGGTCGAAGAACTCGCACTCCATGAAGGCCAGCCTCTCGCTGGGCAGAGCGGCGTTCACGATGTCTCCGTGGTTCAGCCACTTCAGCTGGCTCCCGATGAAAGTGGGAACGCCGCACTCCACGCAGGTCTCGAACATCTCCCTCAGCCCCCTTGCAAAAACCATCGCAACCTGTTCTTTCTTGCATGTTGGTTTATCGGCCACGGGCACTTGCCCCTTTACTCGCCAAACGCCCGGACCTGCCGCTGTTGTATAATCCCAAGTACGATTGCGTGTCTCGGTTCGAACAGGCTCCGCGTTGCCGGGCAAGGAGGGGATCGCCTTGAAGATCGCCATCACCGGAAAGGGGGGAGTGGGAAAGACCACCCTGGCGGGAGGGCTGGCCAGGTTGTTAGCGGAGGAGGGCTACAACGTGCTGGCCGTGGACGCCGATCCCGACGCCAACCTGGCCTCCAGCATAGGGATAAGCCCGGAGGAGATGGAAGGGGTGGTCCCCATCGCCGACATGAAGGAGCTGGTGGCGGAGAGGACCGGCTCCAAGCCCGGCACTTACGGGACCTTCTTCAAGATGAACCCCAAGGTCGACGACCTGCCGGAGGCCCTGTCCCGGGTGCACAAGGGGGTAAGGCTTCTGGTCATGGGGACCGTGAAGGAGGGTGGCGGCGGCTGCGTCTGCCCCGAATCGGTCATGCTCAAGGCCCTGTTGCAGCACCTCCTCCTGGCCCGCAAGGACGTGGTGATCATGGACATGGAGGCGGGGCTGGAACACCTGGGCAGGGGCACCGCGGGAGCGGTGGACGCCATGATAGTGGTGATCGAGCCCGGGACGAGAAGCGTCCAGACGGCCAGGGCCATAAAGAGGCTCGCCTCGGACCTGAAGGTGCCGCGCCTCTTCGTGGTCCTGAACAAGATCCAGGGCGAGGAAGAGGAAAGGGCCATGCTGGAACACCTCTCCGACTTCACGGTCCTCGGCTCCATATCGTACAACCCCCAGATCCGCAAGTCCGACCTGGAAGGCATCAGCCCCTACGACACCGACCCCAAATTCGTGGAGGAGATAAGGGCAATAAAGGAAAGGCTGGTCCGGGAACTGGGAATGGAAGAATGACGTTTCCGATACTCTCCAAGGAGCGCCTGGCAGAAAACGTCTATTCCTACGTCTTTCGGGCCGAGAACATCGCTTCCCACGCCAGGGCGGGACAGTTCGTCATACTCCGGGTGGACGAGAGGGGGGAGAGGTTTCCCCTGACCCTCTGCGACTGGTCGGAGGGGGAAGGATGGATCCGGCTGGTCTTCCAGGTGGTGGGGCGCTCCACCTGGAAGTTAAGCCGGTTGGAGGCGGGAGAGGAGATCCTCGACCTGGTGGGCCCGCTGGGAAAGCCCACCCCGGTGGAGCGGTACGGGCACGTGGTATGCGTGGGCGGGGGAGTAGGGATCGCCGCCATCTATCCCATCTGCCGCGAGCTGAGGCGGGCTGGCAACCGGGTCACCGCCATCCTGGGAGCCCGCACCGCGGACCTGTTGATACTGGAAAGGGAGATGGGGGAGGTCTCGGACGAGCTGATAGTCTCCACTGACGACGGCTCACGGGGCGCCAAGGGAAGGGTGACCTGGGTACTGGAGGAGTTCCTGAAGAGGGAGGGGCCTGACCTGGTCATCGCCATAGGACCCGCCATCATGATGAAGTACGCCTCCGCCGTCACCCGGGAGCTCGGGATACCGACCAGGGTGAGCTTGAACTCCATAATGCTGGACGGGACCGGCATGTGCGGGACCTGCCGGGTGGAGGTGGGGGGAGAGACCCGTTTCGCCTGCGTGGACGGCCCCGAGTTCGACGGGCACCAGGTGGACTGGAACCTGCTGCTGGCGCGTCTCTCCCAGTACCTCGAAGAGGAGGAAGTATCCCGCTGCCTCTCCTCGGGGCACGGCTCCTGTGGTTGACGCGTCGCGAGTTCCCGAAACGGGGCCAGGCCCAGGAACCCGCATGCCGGCACCGGGTCAGCGAAGCAGGACCTGCTTAACGCGAAAGGAAAGGTTTTTCATCGGCGCCCTTCGGCGGCTCACAAGGTCGTATGTCTCGATGGGCAGCGCCCCGTTGACGGGCAAAGCGCCTGGAGAAAGGGTTTACGGTGAAGGTACTGGTGGCACCGGACAAGTTCAAGGGCTCCCTCTCGGCCCGGGAGGCCGCGCAAGCCATCGCGGAAGGCCTGGCCGACGGTTGGCCGGGGCTCGAGGTCATCGTCCAACCCCTGGCCGACGGGGGGGAAGGGACCATGGAGGTGCTGGTGGAGGCCACCGGGGGTAAAGCCGTTCCCTTCCAGGTGACGGGGCCCCTGGGCGAGCCAACGCAAGCCCTGCTCGGGGTGCTGGGGGACGGAAAGACCGCGGTGGTGGAGATGGCCCAGGCCTCGGGCCTGCAGCTGGTACCCCCCGACAGGAGGGATCCCCTTGTCGCCACCACCAGGGGCACGGGCGAGCTCATCTCCTGGGCCCTGGACCTGGGCTACCGGGACATCATCGTGGCGGTGGGGGGAAGCGCCACCAACGACGGCGGCACGGGCATGGCCAGGGCGCTGGGGATAAGGTTCCTGGACGCGGCGGGAAGGGAACTCCCCGACGGCGCCGCGCCCCTCCTCGAGCTCGAGCGGATCGACACCTCCCGTATCGACCCGCGGATCGGTGAGGCCCGCATCACCGTGGCCTGCGACGTGGCCAACCCGCTGCTGGGAGAGGCGGGGGCCAGCGCCGTCTACGGACCTCAAAAGGGCGCCGGCCCGGAGGAGGTGGAGCTCCTGGAAAGGGCCATGGCGAGGTTGGCCCGGGTAACCTCCCGGGACGTGAAACCCGGGCTGGAGGACAGGCCTGGATCCGGCGCCGCCGGAGGCCTCGGCTTCGGCCTGATGGCCTTCCTCGGGGCCGAAACGGCGCCTGGTGCCCGGCTGGTCATGGAGCTCACGGGCTTTTACCGCAAACTCGAAGGGGTGGACCTGGTCATCACCGGCGAGGGGAAGCTGGACGAACAGACCGGGTTCGGCAAGACGGTGGTCACGGTGGTGGAGGAGGCGGGAAAGAGAGGCATCCCGGTCATAGCCCTGGCGGGAACGGTGACCGATGGCGCTTTCTCCCTGAGGAAAAGGGGACTTACCGCCGCGTTCTCCATCGCGCCCGGGCCCTGTTCGCTGGAGGAATGCATGGAAAGAACCGCCGGACTGCTCGGGAGGACGGCCAGGGAGTTGGCCCTGATCCTCAGGATCCCGTTTGCCCGAGACTGAAAACGGGCCTCACGCCGAGCGCCTCTATCGACAAGCCGGCCATGGAGCAGCTCGTGACCGACCAGGCCTATCGCTTGCCGGCTCCAATCCTGCCAATTCAAGGGCGCTCAAAGAACGCCAACCGATGCTGGCGGCCATCGTCTACCTTGGAATCCAGAAAAGACTTCCGCCGCACCGAGTCGCACCCCAAGGGCGGCGCTTCTCGAACCCCTACCCCTTCCTTTCCCCTTTCTCCGGGTGACTGTGGGGAAAGGGGTTGACGTGCACGTACACCGAGGCCACCTCTTCCATGGAGTCCAGGATGGCCTTCTCCACCGCGTGGGCGATGTCGTGCCCCTGGTCCACGGTGAGATGGGGGTCTACCTCGATCTCCACGTCCAGGAGGGCCTCCCCGCCGGATTGCCTTCCCCGGATGGCGTGCACCCTGCCGACCCCCGGCACGTCCTCGGCCAGCCTGCATGCCCTGGCCACCAGGTCGGAGGGAGGAACCCCGTCCATCAGGGTGTGCACCGACCTCCGGTAAAGCCGGACCCCCGACAGGGTGACCAGCAAGGCCACGGGAAGGGAAAAAACCGTGTCCAGATAGGGCCAGCGGATCACCGCCCCCAGTATCCCCGCCACCATGGCCAGGGACACGAGCACGTCGGCCATGAAGTCGGCGGCCACCGCCTTCATGGCCGGACTCCTCAACCTCTTACCGGCCGAATACGCCAGACCCCACATGGACGTCTTCACCAGGCTGTTGGTCGTCGCCAGCCAAACCGCCAGCGGAGTGGGCCTCGTGAAATCCCGACCCAAGGCAGTGGCAACCGACCGGTAAACGAGATAGGCGCCGAAGGCGGTGAGCATGACGCCCACCAGGTTGGCCACCAGGTCCTCCACCCTGCCGTGCCCGTAGTGATGGTCGTGGTCCTCGGGGCGTGAAGCCCAGGTCAATCCCAGGATGACGAGGGAGATGGTGAACGCGTCCCCGAAGCTGTTGGCCGCGTCCGCCAGAAGCGTCCTGCTCTTACCGAAGATACCTCCCAGGGCCTTGAGGAGCACCAGCACCAGGTTTCCCACGAGGATTACGAGGGCGGCCCTCCGCAGATCGGAACTCCTTTTCTCCCTCCGGGATGACCTCAGCATGGGAATCGCCTCACTGGAAAGAGGCCCCTGAAGGGCCTTTCGTGGTCCGGTCTTCGCGATAGGACCCTGGCCTTTTCGAGAAACGGGAACCTCGCGACTAAGGGCCCTGAAGTCCCCGCCTTTCCCGAAAACCTGTCTAAATTATCATAAACCTTCTTTCAAGGCCGTTCCCTTGTTTATCCATTGCTCCTTTTAACCGCACAGGGCCAGCGCCCATCTCTGGGGCCTATCCTCCCCGTGGCAGGGCGAAGACGAACACCGAACCACCGCCCTCGCGGGCCTCGCACCATATCCTCCCTCCCTGGGCTTCCACCAGCCTCCTGGCAAGGTAAAGCCCCAGGCCCAATCCCGGGGTGGAATGGTGGAGGACCTCTTCCACCTGGTAGAACCGCTCGAATACCCTATCGCGTTCCCACTCCGGGATGCCCCGTCCCCGGTCCATCACGGCGAATCGGACCTCGTCGTCGCCCACGCTCACCGACAGGTCCACCGGTTCATCGGGAGGGGAGAACTTGCAGGCGTTGTCCAGTAGGAAGAGCAGGACCTGCCTGGTCATCTTGGGGTCCAATCCCACCGGCTTGTCTTCCGGTTCCACTCGCACCAGGAACTTCCTGTCCGGGTACCGCCCTTTTATCTCCTCCACCGCTTCCCTTGCAAGCGACCCCACCGGCACCTCCGACTTCACCGGGTTGGCCCCCATGCGCTCCACCCGGCCCAGGTCCAAAAGGTCCCTGAGCTGGGCGTCCAGGCGGTCCGCGCTCCTGCTCATCTCCTCGAATATCTCCTCCACTTCTTCCCGCCCCAGGCGGTGCCCGTGCTTGAGCAGGGTGAGCGAGTAACCCTTGAGCGCGGTTATGGGATGCCGCAACTCGTGCGAGGCTATCTCCAGGAAATCTCGGATAGACTCCTCGTGCTCCCACCTCTCCTCCTCCGTGGAGATGGTCTTGGCCACCATCCCCGCGAAGTCCACCTCCTCGCGGTCGAACTCCCTCGCCTCCCGGCGGTAAAGGCACAGGACGCCCCGGATCTCCTCCCCGATCCACACCGGGAATCCCAGGAGGGACCTCAGGCCGTACCTCGCGAGGTCCCGGTCCAACCGGGAGGCGCTTTCTTCCATCTCCTCCTCCGGAACAGGGCCGTTGTGCCACAGGATCCTGGATTCCACCACCCTGGCATCGAGCTCCAGTCCCTCGCAGCGGTAATCCTCCATGTCGGACGAGGCCGCGACCAGGACGTAGCGGTCGGCCTTCCTTCTCAGGTACTTGGCGACCGAGGCCCCGGTGACCCGGAGGGAAAGGCCCAGCAACTCCTCTATGTTCTTCAGGGGATCGGGTCCCAGGTTGAGAAGGGTCTGGACCGTGAGCCGGAGGCGTTCCTCCCCTTTCCTCCTGGCAGCCTCCTCGTCCATCGCCCCCAGGGCGAAGGAGAGGTCCGCCGCCATCTCCTCGAGGATCTCCAACTCCTCGGGATCGAAATAGCCGGGCAGGTCGGAATAGACGTTCAGTCACCCCACGCCCTTCCCCTCCTGTACAGGGGAAGAGCACAGGAAGAACGGAAGCCGAAGGAAAGCGCCCTCTCCCGCCAGGGAGCCATCAGGGGGTCGGAAGCTATGTCCTCGCAGGCCACGGGCCTTCCTTCCCGCAGGGCGGTCCCGGTGGGGCCCCTGGCCTCCTCCCCCTCCCAGACCTTCACTTTCAAGCTCTCGAGGTAACCGGTGGCGCCGTACCCCGCCACCACCTCCACCGTTCCCTCCTCATCCATTAACTTACCCACCCAGGCCAGGCGAAAACCGCCCTCCTCCACGGCGGTCCTACAGATCTGTTCCATCAATTCCACCTCGTCCCGGCAATGCACGATGGCCCGGTTGGTCGCGGACAGCATGGCGTAGAACCGGCCGAGTCGCCTTGCCCTCTCCAGGGCCCTGTCCCTCTCCACCTCCCGGGCCCTTATCCTTCCCAGCATGTCGATGAAGGAGGACCGGAGCATCCCGATCTCTCCCGGCGCCCGCCTCGAGCATTC
>JBBFMI010000057.1:0-9379 GCA_037478635.1 Candidatus Geothermincolales bacterium
TGGCCACCGAGGTGTGGGAGTAGAGGGCCCCGTAGATGGTCTCTATCACCTGCTGGATCTTCCTGGTGTTGACACCGCAGGAGAACATGACCAGGATGAGGTCTCCCAGATCCACCGAGGCCCTCCTCTTCCCGGGGAGGATAGCCGGGTAGAACTCCCCGGAGCGGGTACGGGGGACCCGGAGATCGGGGATAAGCCCCGTGGTGGTGAGCAGGGAGCGCTCGTAGAAGCCATTGCCCTTGTCCTCAGGGTGCTCATCCAGGAAGAGTTCCCTCTCCTCGGCCATGAGCCTCTGCATGATCGCCTTTTCCCTCTGCTTGACCTCTTCCCTTACCTGTGTGACCATTTCCCTTGAGGCATGTTCATGACGTTCAGCCATAGCCTTCCTCCTTGTTTGGTTGCTCGCCTTACAAGAGGAAGGCTATTTGATTGTTTTGGTTCTTGTCCAGAACTACCCAGACACAATTACTTATACGCTACCTGAAACCCTTGCATGTATCGCTGCAATATCTCTGTATAGCTATCCCGCGCGTGGAAATAAAAAAATCTCCGCGAAGGAGATTGAAACCACCGGCTATGGCAAGGGGAATGCAATCGCCATCTACATAGTGGAAATAAAAAAATCTCCGCGAAGGAGATTGAAACAATGGAAAATGGCGTCCGTCGTAGATGAGATACACTTTTCTCATGTGGAAATAAAAAAATCTCCACAAAGGAGATTGATAAACATAAACGATATTAAAATGATCTAAAAACGAATTCAGAGAAGCATCCTGGCGAAAGCATAGGGGATAGTGATTTTACCAATAATCAGCGATATTTTTATGTGTCAAGTGAGTTTTGATCTAACCTGAATCTTATCTGGCGTCAAACCAACGCCAACGTCCGTTTAAATCCATGCTCCATGCGGGCAGCCTATAAAGATTATCAAAAAACACGTATTCTCCCTCTGCTTTTATGCCGCTCACTCATAATTGTTCCGAAGCTCGTCCCTTTAAGCCAAGGACCTCTTATCGACGGCATTACGGGCCAGGCCAATGCCCTGGCTCGGAATGTTTTGATTGATCGCGTTTAGATCATCCATGTTGTTTCCCTTTCGGGGTTATGAAATAATGCTCTGTCTTTTCAAGTCAGGCTATCGCTATAATTCCACATCGATAATGGGAAACTTGGCGAGTCGTAGATTCTGTTCGAGGTTCGGGGAAAAAGAGTTACATAAGGAGAGGACCTCCTCTCGAAGGGCCTCTTGCTTTTCTCGGCCGACCGGCTCGATGCCGTGCGCCAGGATGGAATTGTTGCGGGCGGTGAGCAAGTCGCGAAGCCTCTTATTTTCAAGGTAGAGGTCAGCGCGGTCATCTCCCAATGCTTTAAGAAGCCTGAGCGTCTCATCCATGGCAACCTTCGACTTACTTTCCCCGGGGGAGGGCGCGCATATTTCCTCCCGTGCCATGGGTGGAAGAGCGTCCAAGTCAAGATCGGAGGGATTATGTCCTTTCTCCAGGAGCGCTTTCTGCGCGGCCATCTCGCAGGCCCGGTAGAGCCTGGCCACGGCATCGTCATACCGCCCCTCCTCGGCCCGCCTGTCCGAGTTCGCCAGGAGGTCCGCCATCAGGAGTTCGAGAAGAAGGGCTTTGCCCTTCAGCCTGTCATCATCCGCGACTTGGCTGTTTTCGGCAGTGGAAGCGCGCCTCGTGATCTTCCCGAGGAATTCCTTGCTGGGTTGCAAGGACTCGAGGCCCAATTTGGCGAGAAAGCCCTTGTCTATACCCATCATCACGTCATAAGCGCCTACGTGGTCGAAAAGGTCCCATCTGTAAAACGCCTCGAAAAGCGAACGCCAGTTCGAGAACTCGTTCTGTATGTCTTCTTGGAAGAACCGTTCCAGCACGTAATCGGAAACAGAAAGGCCGGCGCTGAAACGCCTCTGGTTGAAGAGCTCCTTTAGTCTCTGCTCCGTTTCGCGCACGTACAGCCTGCCAACGCTTACCGTTCGCACGTCCTCGCTTCCGCTTATGACCCTCCCGTTGGCCTTATCCCTCTCGCCTACCACGTAGGAAAGAGATGGGATTCCCAGGGTCACGGCGGCAACGCACAGTCCAGCGGTCATCGCCTTTGTGCCGCTGGTGAAGTCGCAGGTGATTTCTTCCCTGGGCGCCCCTTCGTTTATGAGCTCAAGGAGGCAGTCTATAGCCTTTAGCGCGCAATCCTGGACGTGTTCTTCATCCGAGAGAACCAGCTCGCTCACTTCCCGGTTCGCGAGAACATCTTCCCCCAGGGCCCTTATCCTCTCGATGGTGCTCCTGCTTTCTTGGCTAACGATGAAAACAACTTTTTCAGGGTTGGATTTTTTGATCGACACGGCGATCCCGTGCTCCACTCCCCTTCCAGTTCCAACCGTGCACACGAGGTATTTTGACATTCCGTCACCTCCGCCGCTAGTGCTTAAAACCCGGGCAAAGATAAAACGACAGGTTGTTCGCTTCACTGTTTCGTTTATTTTACTTGCAACACAACCTTTCCTAAAACCATAAAGGCTGGCCGCCACATTTATCAAGGTCAAAGTCACTTTGTATGCCAGGCCAGTCGCCGCGTGAAACACGAGGAACCTCTGACCGCGAGCCCAGAAAGAAAGCGGTCCATTAAATTACTCGACGTTCCTCGCCAATATCCCGCACCCCGTTTTGACCCCAGAGGCATGCTCCACCTGTTTCCAGGGCCCGCATGGGCCTGAAGAGGGATAGGCAATAGACCCCAAGCCAAGCGAGTCGGACAGGTCGTGGCCTGGCGGTATAGGGGAGGCACATCCTTCACGGCGATAACGTCTTCCGGGATGTCGGGTTTCAGCCCATGGGAGGGGGTCTTGCAGGAAGGATCAGAGCAGGCGCCTCGCGTTTTTTGCGGCCTTCATGGCCGTTTCCAGGATTGGCAGGAAAGCGGTGGCGGCCGGGTTGGCCAGGTGGGCGAGGGGTTCGAGGAGCCGGGCGGTCCCGCTCAGGGCTGGCCCGAGGAAGAATATGGCGATGTCCAGGGCGCGCAGCCCGAGCGAGGCGGCTTTTTCCAGGAGGCCGATGCCCCGGGGCGAGGTTGAGCCTGCCGGAGAGAAGGTACCGTGCTGGTTCCCGGAACAGTGGATGGAACTATTTTCCGATGGTTCTCTACCCTGGACCGCTTGGCTTCCACGGTTCCGTTGTCCCTCTCCTCCGCTGGACCGGTCTCCCGCAAGCGGTGGATCGAAGGAGTTCCTGGACCAGTTCCGGAAATAACGGGGGAACATCCTCAGCCAGGAGGTGATCACCATGGGGTTTTCCTGGATCGCCCTCAGGGCGGCCAGGGCCAGCGGGGTGCTCGCGTGGGTGAAGGCTCCGAGGCCCCACCCGTTGTGGACGAACCTCCTGAGCAGCCTTATGTCGTGCTTTTGCTGGGCGTACCTGAGGTTGTAACGGTTGGTCCCGGAGATGGACCAGCTTATCAGGGGATGGGATTCCACCTTCCTGCGGTAACGCTCGAGGAAGGCCGCGGATGCGTCGCCGCCGAAGACGGCGTCTATGGCCGTCTCCGCCGCGAGCTCGGCGGAGAACCACGCGGAGGGGACGCCGTCGCACAGCTCGGTGCTCTCCAGCCCTGCCGCGTCGCCGACGATGAGCAGGCCGTCGGCGACCATCGGCTCCCTCCGGAGGTCGCCGTCCAGCCCCACGTAGATCTCGAAGGTATCCCACAGGTGAGCCCGGAGCTCGGCGTGGGGCGCCACCTCGTCCCTCCACCAGGGGAGCTTTGACGTGATGTTGCGGTGGTATTCCCGGAAGAGGGTGGCCAGGTTCGGGGACCTGGACCCTCTCTCCGTTTTCAGGCACTGGTCCTGCATGAAGTGGACGCTTTCCCGGTAGGGCCAGACCATGAGCCCGTTCCCGAAGCCCAGGGGCGGGGCCAGCCCCTGCTCGTCCCAGGCCCAGACGAAACGATTGGAAAAGCCGAGGATCCGGTCGACCTTCTCCTTTTCCATGCGGTAGTCGTACACGTCGGCCAGGGATATGACGTCCGGTGGATATTTCTTCCTCACGCCGGCCTTCACCGCCAGCAGGCCCTGGGAGCCCTCCGCGTCTATGACCACCCGCGCCCTTATCACCTGTCCGTCCTCGGTCACCACCCCCGCCACCCTTTCGCCCTCCCGGTAAAGCTCCGAGACGGTGACCGAGGTGCGGAGCTCGGCCCCGGATTCCACGGCCCTGTCGGCCAGCCATCGGCAGAAGGGTATGCAGTAAGCGTTGTAGCCGAAGCAGAGCACCGGGGAGAGGGGCCTCGGGATGCGCAGCGAGTCGTCGACCTCGATGTCCCCGCGGTCGATGTCCTTCACGATGTAGTTGATTATCCCGTCCACCGGGCGCTCTATGGGAGGGTTTCCGTCCCTTATGAAGGAGGGGCCGAACAGGAAGCCGTAAAACGGGATGGTCAGGCCGGATATTATCTTCTCGCCGACCCGCGCAGACCTTTCCAGGAGCAGGGTCTTGAGTCCGGCGTCGGCGCACTTCTTGGCCGCCACCGGCCCTCCGAAGCCCGCTCCCACCACGATAACGTCGTAGACCTCTTCCATTGTTATCCTGTCCCCTGGGTTTTCTTTCCTGTGCCTCTAACCGAGAGCGTGCAGCTCGTTACCGCGTGGCCCCGTTCGACCGGGCGACGCCCACTCCTCAGCCGTATTCGGTCGCGAAACCCGTTCCCCCTTTCGGCCAGGAGAAGATTATGGCTCCCCTTTCGCACGCGTACCAGCAGGCCGCGCATTCCATGCACTTTTCGAGGCTGGCAACGGCCGCCTTGCCCTCCCTCAGGGTAAAACAGCCTCCCAGGCAGACCCTGAGGCAATCCCCGCAACCGTCACAGGCCGCGGCGTCGACCTTGATGAAGTCTCCCGTGTTTCCTTTCCACTCGACGCCTTCCGGGATTCCCGACACCTCAGACGCCCCTCGTCGACCTGGTTAGCGGACCAGCCCCCTCTGATAAATATACAATACGGGCCGCGGATTCACCTTTTTCCTAGTCTCTTTCCCGCGCACGACGGGCGGGTTTCCGCGCGGCTCCAGGTATTGCCAGGGATTTTGAACAAATATAAAAAGATATGTTGACTTTCGCCACGTATTAAGTTAAGTTTTAATGGAAGGTTCTTCATTTCGGCGAAGGGGGGCAATCATGTTGAATAATCCCAGGAAAACGGTGGCTTGCGCTTTATTTGTCCTTCTCCTCGTGGTGCCGTTGATCGTGGTGGCGTCGGGTCCGGTCCTCACACCGGCCGTCGCCCAGTCCCCGGGAGAACATCCCTGGATCCGCCAGGAATCGGGCACTGACGCGACCCTTCGATGCGTTTCCGCCGTTGATTCCAGGAACGCCTGGGTGGGCGGTGACGGGGTGATCCTCCGCACCGTGGATGGCGGGCAGACCTGGGAGAAGGTCTACGAGAAGGGTTCCACCCATGTGTTCGACATATGGGCGGTGAGCGCGGAAACGGTCTGGATCGTGGGAAGAGAGGGCGAACCGGGGACCGGCGTGAATTTTATAGCTAAGACCGTGGACGCGGGGAAGAACTGGACCGTCCAGTACGTCATTGGTGAGCCTTATTACTTCACCTCCATCTCGGCCGTGGATGGCGAGACGGCCTGGGCGGCGGGCTCCCATGGCAGAATACTGAAGACCATGGACGGCGGGACGAGCTGGCATTTGCAGCCATCGGGAACGGACAAGGAGATAACCAGCGTCTACGCGGTTGACAGGCAGGTCGCCTGGGCCGGGGCCCGCAGCGAAAGGTGGAATAGGTCTACTCCGACCGCACCTTCGTTACCCATGCCACCGCCTTACCTGGGGGCCCCCTATCTGCCCATAATAATCAAGACCACGGATGGGGGAGCCAACTGGCAGGCCGTGTTCACCGGGACCTACAACGAGTACGTCGTAAATATCGCGGCGGCTTCCGCCCATGACGTGGTGGCGGTGGGGAGAGACATAGTGTATTCGCCGATCCCGACCATCTTCGGTACCCCCCTCGATCCCAACATAATCTATCTCGCCTTCGTCGTCTTGTATTCCAACGACGTGATGGTGACGCACGACGGGGGCGCCAGCTGGTTGTTCCACGCCAAGCCTTCGGACGTGAGCTGCGAAGTGAACGGATGCTTTATGCCGGGGAAGAACATCGCCTGGGCGGTGGCTTCCGGCTCCCCGGGTTACCGGATCCTCAAGACGGTGGACGGCGGGGCGACCTGGGTTGACGAGACCCCGCCGATGGATGTGGCCGTCGACCTTCTCGACGTCTCGTCCCGGGACGGGGTCACCGCCTGGGCAGTGGGTTATCGCGGCCTCATCCTCCGTACCCCGCCCGCCGTCCAGCCCCTTTCCGTCTCCTCGGTGAACCCGAGTTCCGGTAACCAGCTGACCATATCCCTGGGCCTGGCGGTGGAGGGTACCGGGTTTCTTCCAGGCGCCGCCGTGAAGCTGGTGAAGGGCTCTTCCGTGATCAACTGTTACAACGTGAGCGTGGTCTCCGCGAACCTTATCCAGTGCACGGTGGGCCTCCTGGGCGTGGAACCGGGGGTGTACGACCTGGTGGTCGAACTTCCGGATGGGAGGTCGGCCCGCCTGGCGGGCGCCTTCACCGTACAGGCCTCCTGCGGGACCGGAAGCGCGCTTCCGGCCGTGGGTCTCACCCTCGGCCTTCTCTCCCTGGCGGGAACCACCGGGTGGATGAGGAGAAGGCGCCGCTCGGGATGAGCTTTCCGTGATCTGCCGGATTGGGCTTTCGCGCTCCCCTCGATTATCGTTTTTGCGCGCAATCCCCGGATATCGAGGGCTTTGTCGGGGCCTTCTGGGCGCCGGGCTGTAGCGAAGGCATGGCCGCCCACTTCGGGCGAAAGGACCCGGCAGTTCAAGATCCACGCGCTGAGTTCGCTCGATCCACTGACTCCTGGCGCGAAGGTCGTGGGCTGAAGTCCGGGGCGAGGGACCGGGTGCGCTAAAACCCCTTCCCATCCGGGAGTTCCGGTTCCCGGGATACTGGGAACGCCTTACAGCGAGAGGGTCTTGTTTGCCGACAGGATGTACTCCCCGGCCAGGCGAGAGCCCAAGAGAGGCACGTCGTCGTTGTTTGCCGTTGGACAGTGTCGCGAGGGTTGGGGGAGGGACGGGGGTAGATGAGTCGTTCAAGCCGTTCCGTCCGGGAGCTCGAGGAAGATCTTCCCATCCTTTTCCACTATCCTCGGGCACACCGGGCTGACCGTCCTTTTCAGGGTGCTGTCCATGGCCGAGAACACGTCGGGGCAATCCGCGATGGAAGATAGTACCGCTACCGTGGGCGGGAGCATAGGGAAACCCCCTGACCTGCACATCTCGAGGGCTTCCCTGGGGTTGATCCAGACGTGATACAGGATCTCGTTTTCCTCGCACTCGATGGTCCTCCCGGTGGAGCAGGGGGAAAGGAAAAAGCGGGTGTCGTACCTGATCGGCAATCCCTCCGGCGTGATCCAGTGGGCCACGTAGCGTATAAGGGAAAGGTCCACCTCCATGCCATATCTTTCCAGTACATGTTTAAAGGAGATTTCGCCTTTGCGCAACGCTTTCCTGAGCCCAGAGACGCGTTCGGCGGGGACGGTTTCTTTCCCTCCGGTAATGCAGTCTGGGAAGATCCCCGTCTCCTCGAAGGTCTCGCGCAGGCCGGCCACGATCACCGCCCTGGCTTCCGCTTCCGAAAGTCCCTCGGCGAGCAGATGCCCCAGAAGTGAAAGACCGGGACTTGCCTTCCCGTCCGCCCGGCCGCATCCATCCGGGTCCCTGAGCAGGTGTGGAGGAAAATCTTGGTCAAAGTCCTCGACCGCTCCCCCCGGGAAGGCGTATACCCCGGGGGCGAACAGGTTCCGCTGCTGCCTCTTGATCATAAGGACTTCAAGCCGGTTTCCGCCAGCGCCCGTCCTGTCCCTGACCAGCAAGAGGGAAGAGGCTATCCTGGGGGCCACTATCTCACCCATTTCTCGTCACCTCGGTTACCGCAGGGGAGTGCGAGACCAGCTCCCGGGGTCCTGCTCACGGGGGACTTTACGCTCTCCCGGTATCGCACGCCTCGCTTTCCATTTTTTTCTTGTTCGATCAAAAAGATCCGCTGCCATGGAATGTCTCCCTCTTGCTGACATCTCCCTTGATATCCGTTAGCCAGGCTCCCTTGATATCCTTGAGGCCGGACCGTCCGCGGTCCGGGCCGCTTTACCATCTTAACCTCGTTTGGCTTGTAAGACATGCCTTTTTCGCTTGGATTGATCGGCATAGATACTTCCTCGCGTGGGCGTCCTGTCTTCCCCCGCCCGGCGTTCCCCGCCTTTGGGGTCTGTCCTTCAGGGCAGTTTCCGGACGCCCGCCCCATCCGTCTTCAGCCTACCGGCCATCTTGTTTAACCGGTAGTAGGCCTTGTCGTGGGCGTTCTGGTTGAGCCATGGGGGCCATTCCCGCGACGCGTGGCTACCGCCCTTCAGGGCAGTTCCCGGACGCCCGCCCCATCCGTCTTCAGCCTACCGGCCATCTTGTTTAACCGATAGTAGGCCTTGCCGTGAGCGTTCTGGTAGTACCAGGCGAGCTTGATGAGCGGATGCAGTCGGGGAATCCAGAAGCCCGCCGGCACCTCCTCCCTCGGCTCCCTCCTTCCGGGCTCTAGCTCGGCGGAGGCTATCCCCTCGCCGTCATCCCGGGTGAGGTGGGCGAGCACCCGGCCGTTCCAGTCCACGATCATGGTGTCCCCGAGGTAGTAGGACCGGTAGGGAAGGAAGGGGACGAGGGGCATGCGCGCGGCGAACTCGCCGGCATGGGCGGCGTGCACCACGGGGACTCCCAGGAGCCTGGCCATCCGCACCGGCGTTTCCCTCATCACCTCGAGGTTTTCCTCGTGGGCCCTGCGTTTGCCTGGAAGGGGGATTGCCCGGTCCGGCACGGTCCACCAGCAAGAGCCGCCCACCAGGAGGTCGATCTTGCCCCTCAGCCTTTTCACCGTGCGGGTGCGCACCAGTTCCCAGCAGAGCGCCACCCCCACCGGTCCCAGGGGCGTGTCGAGGATGCCGTCGTCGTCCCCGCCCTGGTAGTAGCAGTTTTCCCACATGGTGGGCTGGTCCTTGGCGTGGGTGGCGTACCTTCCGTCGGGAAACACCAGGACGAAGACGTTCCGGTTGTCGCCCCCGGTGGAGGCGATGAAGGACCCGCCCACGTATCCACCGTGTTTCACCGCCTCCTCTCTCATCAGCTGTAGGGCTGGGCCCTCCAGGGGCATGGATGTCTTGAGGAGGGATGGATGAAAGGCAACCGCGGTGGGAAAGAACTCCGGGAGGATGACCATCTCGCAGCCCTGGCGGAGGGCTTCCCT
>JBBFMI010000058.1:0-9224 GCA_037478635.1 Candidatus Geothermincolales bacterium
GGGCGGGCCGACTTCTGGGTAGGGATCACCTGGTGGAGGGGATCGTGGTGGAGGGCACCGGCAAGGGTCGTCAACTGGGGTTTCCCACCGCCAACCTTGAGGTACACGACAACCGTTGTCTCCCGGCCCCCGGGGTATATGCCGGTGCCGCTTTTTTGGGCAACGCCGTTTTCAAGGCCGCCGTGTACGTGGGGAGGGCGCCCACCTTCGACCCCTCGGGTCGCAGGACTATCGGCGTGGAGGCCTACCTCTTGGGGTGGAAGGGCGATCTGTACGGCAAGTACCTCGGGGTGTCTTTCCGCAAGAGAATCAGGGGAGACAGGGCCTTTCCCAATGTGGAAGCCCTCAGGGAGCAGATAGCCCGGGATGTGAAACAGGTGGAGGCCATGGATCTTCCCCAACTCCGACCCTGACTTGGGCAGACATATTTACAGTTTGTTCACCCCACGAGTATCGCTGTGCTATTATCGGTGAGTGAACCGCGGAGGCGGTCATTGATGACTTTGGGTCAGGTTGAACCCGTTTCTCGGGGGAAAGGACGAGCTTCCCGCTGGGATACGGGCGATTGGAAGGAGGAGATGGACATGCCCCTGAGCAAAGAGGAAAAAAGGAAGATCGTGGAGAAATACGGGAGCCACGAGGGGGATACTGGATCTCCTGAAGTGCAGATCGCGCTGCTGACCAAGAGGATAGAGGAGCTGACGGAGCATTTGAAGGTGCACAGGAAAGACCACCATTCCCGTCGAGGTCTATTGATGATGGTGGGTAAGAGGAGAAGGTTGCTCAATTACCTGAAGGAAAAGGATTACGAGAGGTACAAGAAACTCATCGAGAAGCTCGGATTGCGTCGTTAACCTTCTATCCTTTGGGACAGGGAAAGAAAGACGTCGAGACTTTACGGACCGATAATATCAAGGGAATGGAGATGAGACGGTTATGACCGAGGGAAACGAAGGAGAAATCAGGAGATTTTCCGTAGAGGTAGCAGGAAAGCAGATAAACTTCGAGGTAGGGAAACTGGCGAACCTGGCCGATGGGGCAGTGCTGGTCAATTGTGGCGGCACGGATATCCTGGTGACCGCCATGGCCTCAAAAACCGAGACTGACCGGGATTTCTTCCCCCTCACCGTGGACGTGGAAGAGAGGATGTACGCCGCCGGGAAGATCCCCGGCGGATTTTTCAGGAGGGAAGGAAGGCCATCGGAGAAATCCATCCTCACCGCCAGGCTTATCGACCGTCCACTGCGTCCCAATTTCCCGGAGGGCATGCGGATCGAGGTCCAGATAATCGCCACCATCCTTTCCGTCGACCAGATTCATCAACCGGACGTGCTGGCGATAAACGCCGCCTCCGCCGCACTGTGCATCTCTGACATCCCCTTTAACGGCCCGGTGGGCGCAGTAAGGGTGGGCCTTTTCCCTGACCGTGGCCTGGTGGTGAATCCCACCATCCCGGAGATGGACCAAAGCCTGCTGGACCTGGTGGTGGCGGGAGTCCTCGACCCCGAAACCGACGAAGTCGAGGTGATAATGGTCGAGGCCGGCGCCAAGGAAGTGCCGGAGAGCGACATAATCGACGCCATAGAGATAGCGAAGCCGGCCATTCGGGAGATCATCCGCTGCCAGCAGAGGATGATGGAAGAGGTGGGCAAACCCAAGCGGGAGGTAAACCTGAAGGAATACGATTTCGACGCGGTCCGGCAGCGCTTTCCCGAGCTGGAATCCAGGATCGAGGACCTGCTATGGAATCTGGCCAGGAACCAGGCCAACAAGATGGAGAGGGAACGACGCCTGGAGGAACTTGTAGAGGAATACCAACTCGTATTGGAGGAGGAAGAGGGTTCCGAGGCGGTGCTGGAGAACCTCCAGCCCTTCGTGGAGATGGTGGTAGGCAACTGCATACGCCGCATGGTGGTGGAGCATGGCATCCGGGTGGATGGCAGGAGACCGGAGGAGATTCGCCCCATCACCTGCGAGGTGGGTTTGATCTCGCGGACCCATGGGTCGGGGCTTTTCGCCAGGGGTCTCACCCAGGTCCTCACCCTGCTGACCCTCGGACCCATCAGCGATATGCAGACCATTGACGACCTGTCTCCCGAGGAGAGCAAGCGGTATATGCACCACTATAATTTCCCACCCTTCTGTACCGGCGAGACGAGACCCTTGCGGGGTCCCAAGAGGAGGGAGATCGGTCACGGCGCCCTGGCGGAAAGGGCCCTCTTGCCCCTGATTCCCGATGAGAACGAGTTCCCATACACGATTCGCCTGGTGTCGGAGGTCCTCACCTCCAATGGTTCCACGTCCATGGCCTCGGTGTGCGCCTCCACCCTTGCCCTAATGGATGCCGGGGTCCCCTTGAAGGAGAACAAGATGGTGGCCGGTATAGCCATGGGGCTGATAAAGGAGGGGGACAGGGTGGCCGTCCTCACCGATATCCAGGGAATCGAGGACAAATACGGCGACATGGATTTCAAGGTTGCTGGCACCGACAATGGCATAACCGCCTTACAGATGGACCTGAAGGTGAGGGGCATATCGGTGGAGACCATGTCCCGGGCACTGGAACAGGCAAGGGAAGCCCGACTTTACATCCTCAAGAAGATGAGGGAGGTGATCTCGGAGCCCCGCAAGGAGCTGTCTCCTTACGCGCCTCGCGTGGTCACTATGGAGGTGCCGGTGGATAAGATCCGGGAGATCATTGGCCCCGGCGGCAAAGTCATCCACAAGATCATCGCGGATTTCGATGTAGAGGTCGATATAGAGGACGATGGTCGGGTATTCATCACCGCTAAGGATCTGGAGAGCGGCATGGCGGCCAAGCGAATGGTGGAACAGATCATAAGGGATGCCCAACCGGGAGAACAATACGAAGGTACCGTCACTCGCACCACCAACTTCGGCGCTTTCGTGGAATACCTTCCCGGGAAGGAGGGCCTCATCCATATATCCAGCCTCTCCGCCGACCGCCGCATCACCAAGGTGGAGGACGTGATAAACGTCGGCGATAAAGTGAAGGTGGAGATCGCAGAGATAGACAAGCTGGGAAGGGTGAACCTAAGGGGTATCGATCTCAAGATACCCGAGGAGAAGAAGGAACGGTGCGAGGAATCGAAAGAGCCTCGCATGGAAACCCGTAAGGAGATCAGGCAAGATGTTCGACGCCCGGCCCGATACCCCTCTGGTCCCGGAGGACGGGGAGAAGGCAAGGGCAAGGGCTTCGGAGGCATGAAACCGAAGCAGGACCGCAAGAAGTGGTGAACGAAAGCGTCGCCTCGTTACCCATGGGCGAAACCCTTTTGAAGAGGACCACGCTCCCCGACGGCATCAGGGTGATCACCGAAGAGGTCCCTCACCTGCGCAGCGTTACCGTGGGATTCTGGGTGGGCGTGGGCTCACGGGACGAGCCCGAGGAACTCCTGGGGGTAAGCCACTTCATCGAACACCTCCTGTTCAAGGGCACCGGCAGGAGGTCGGCCCGGGACATTGCCGAGGAATTCGACGCCATCGGCGGCGAACTAAACGCTTTCTCCGCCAAGGAATACACCTGCTATTACGCAAAGGTCCTGGACGATGACCTGGAGAAGGCGATGGACATCATGGCGGACATGCTCAAGGACCCGCTCATGCGGGAAAAGGATATCGAGGCGGAACGAAGGGTGATACTGGAAGAGATATCCATGCACGAGGATGCCCCCGATGACATCGTGCACGATTATTTTGCGGCCGCCCTCTGGGATTCGCATCCCCTTGGCAGGAGCGTGTTGGGTAGCGAATCCACCATAAGGAGGATGGGAGGAAGCGACATAATCCCCTTCTTCCAGGAGAACTACTGCTCCGGGAACCTGGTGGTGGCCGCGGCCGGGCACGTCTCCCACGAAAAGATGATCGAACTGGTGGACCGATACCTGGGATTGCCGGGAAGGGACGGGAGGCCCGAAAGGCGGTCGGTGCCCCCCCAGCCCAATGGGAAGAAGGTGGTGGTGAAGAGAGATACCGAACAAGCCCATATAGTCTTGGGGATGCCAGGCCTGCCCCGCAATCACCCGGACCGGTTCGCCCTGGCAATTTTGGACAACATCCTGGGAGGCGGGATGAGCTCCCGCCTGTTCCAGAAGATCCGCGAAGAGCTCTCCCTGGCCTACTCCGTCTACAGTTACCATTCCATGTACCGGGATACTGGCCTGATGGCAGTGTACGCGGGGACCAGCCCCTCCAACACCAAGCGGGTGGTACAGGAGATCCAGGAAGAGTTGAGAAAGCTGGCCGAGGAGGGAGTCTCCGACGAAGAGCTATCGCGGGCAAAGAACCACATAAAGGGAAGCATCGTTCTGGGCCTGGAAGACAGCGGGGGGAGGATGACCCGGTTGGGCAAGTCCGAGATATACGGGGGCGAGATCCTCTCTTTGGACCGGCTGTTAGAACGCTTGGAAGGGGTGACCGTGGAACAGGTGAACGACCTTGCCGAGCGCCTGTTCAGCCAGGGAAAAACAGCGCTTGCCGTGGTTGGGCCCTTCGACGAGGGAGACCTCGAGTTAGACGTCGACGGTTGATGACGGGCTCTCGAAGCTTATAACGCGCTGCAACGCGGCTGCTTTGATCTTGAATAAGAATAAGAATGATCCGCCTGTTTAAAGGGAGATCATCACGAGCTGAACGGGTACCGGTTATGTCGAGGGGGCATGGGCGATGAAAGTGGCGGTTTTTGGTGCCGGGGGCAGAATGGGGAGAGAGGTATGCACGGCGGTATCCTCCCAGGATGATATGGATCTGGTCGTTGCGGTGGACCCGGCCTATTCTGGCATTCCCTTGAGGGATGTCGTTCCCGGCGTCAAGTCGGACCTCATCGTCTCGGGTTCTCCTGAGGACGCTGACTGGGAAGGTGTGGATGCGGCGGTGGATTTCACCGTGGCTTCCGAGGCCAGGAAGAACGTTGTCTTCTGCCTGGAAAGAGGCATCCACTGTGTGGTGGGAACCACCGGTTTCGATCCGAATGACCTCGAATCTTTCGACCGACTTGCCAGGGTAAAGGGGCTCGGGTGTATCGTGGCCCCGAATTTCTCGGTGGGAGCGGTGCTCATGATGGAGCTATGTAGCATCGTCGCGCGCTTCATGGATGCCTGCGAGATAATCGAGATGCATCACACGGGAAAGGTCGACGCTCCCTCGGGAACCGCCCTGAACACCGCCTCCAAGATCCTCGAAGTCTGGGGGCGGGGGTCGGAAAAGACCATGGAAGGTCCCAGGGGGATGGGCTTCGGGGGGATACACCTGCATTCCGTCAGGCTTCCGGGCCTGGTGGCCCACCAGGAAGTGATCTTCGGAGGACAGGGACAGACCCTTGCCATACGTCACGATTCTTACGACAGGACATCATTCATGCCTGGAGTGCTGCTTGCCTTGAGAAGGGTTTCCCAGGTCAAGGGGCTGTTGCTGGGGATAGAGAAGCTCATGGGCTTCTGAAGATCTGCCAACCACGAGCGGAATCGCCCCCTTTCCTATCGCCCATGGCAAACCTCGCTTTCCTCACACCGCGGAAAACCAAACGGGCAACATAATCGGGCCTGAAGGACCATGTCCCAGTCGGGGTGTATTTTAAGTTAGCAGGCCTATATCGGACTTTAACCGGATAGCGTCGTGTTCTCGGTACTATCCAAAAACCATGAAGGGGAAGGAAAATGGCCGCGAGAAAGGGGAAACCCCGGCGCAAGGATAAGCCAAAGGCGAGCAAGGACAGGAAAAGGGAAAAAGATCCCAAGGGAAGGACTTCGAGGCTTAAGGAAAGGGCACCCGCCAAGGGCACCGCTCAAAAGGCCAGCGGTCCCGGGAACCTGCGAGAGATAATTTCCGTGGTGCTGGCCGCTTTAGTGATACTCTTAGTCCTGGCGCTGTATTTCCGCTCTCTGGGACCAGTGGGTAAGGCAACCGACAAGGCGCTCTCCTACCTTTTCGGGTTGTTCCGTTACCTCATCCCCCCTCTTCTCGTGGCGATCATACCCATTGTCCTTACCTGGAAACCCGAAGGGAAGGGCGAGGGAAAAGGCTTTTCGGGGTTGAACATCCTCGGATTGGCGATGATCTCTGTTTCCCTGTGCGGTCTGCTACAAATCCGAGGGACACCCCTCGAAGGCACCTGGACGACCTCGGGGTTGATCGAGGGCGGGGGCGTTATCGGGGCCACCGTGAGCTGGCCCTTCCGGGCAGGCATGGGTGACGTGGGCGCGCTGGTGGTGTTGTCCGCGTCGCTGCTGGTGGGAATATTGCTCCTCACCGGATTGAGGTTCCCCCTCCGTTCGAGGACAGGGTTCAGGCAGAGGTCACAAGAACCGGAACGGGAGGAAAGGGAAAGGGAGCTCGAGGTAAAAGCCCAGGAACCGTCGCGGGAAAAGGAGAGAGATAAAGAGGAGGCTGGTACATCCAAGAGGACCGCGGTAGCCAGAGTCGCGGAGAGGGAAAGGGTCTCCCCCGGAGAGGAGGAGCCCGTCTCCTACCGGGTCGAGAAAGATGGCCAGATCTCCATCGAGATACCGGAGATCTTCGGGGGAAGGGTTTACCGCCTGCCGCCGCTGGAGCTGCTGAGCCGACACCCTTCCGGGGACGAGAGGCCTCGCAAGGGGATGGAGAAGGCCATAGCAGCGCTGGAAAAGACCCTGGAAGAATTCGGCGTGGAGGCCTCGATCGTGCAGGTCACCATGGGGCCTACCGTGACCCGATTCGAGCTGGAACTGGGATCCGGGGTCAAGGTGAACCGTCTGCTCAACCTGGCAGGGGATATATCCTTGGCTTTGGGCTCCCCGGACATCCGGATGATAACCCCCATCCCCGGGAAGTCAGCGGTGGGGATCGAGGTGCCGAACCGGGAGAGGGAATTGGTGACCCTGGGAGAAGTGCTGGCCAGCCCCCAGGCTCGCAATATCTCCTCTCCCCTTAAGGTGGGCCTGGGAAAGGACGTGGCCGGATACCCGGTGGTGGTAGACCTGCGCGACATGCCGCATCTGCTCATGGCGGGCGCCACTGGCACCGGGAAGAGCAGTTGCATAAACTCCATGATCACCTCCATCCTCATGCATGCGGCGCCCCACGAGGTGAGGATGTTGCTCATAGACCCGAAGTACGTTGAGTTGAACCATTTCAACGGGCTGCCGCATTTACTGGCGCCGGTGATAAACGACCCCAAGAAGGCCGCCCAGGCCCTGGGATGGGTGGTGAAGGAGATGGAAAGAAGGTACCAGGTGTTGGCCCGGGCCGGGGTCAAGAACATATCCGCCTACTCCCAGGCCTTGCGGGAAGGCCTGGGAGAGGAAAAGGACGAGGACGGCAAGCCTGCCTTCCCGCCCATGCCCTACATCCTGGTCTTCATAGACGAGTTGGCCGATCTCATGATGGTGGCTCCGTCCGACGTGGAGGAATCCATCGTGAGGATAGCCCAGATGGCCAGGGCGGTGGGAATCCACCTGGTGGTGGCCACCCAGAGGCCATCCGTAGACGTGGTGACGGGGATAATAAAGGCCAACATGCCGTCCCGCATAGCCTTCACCGTTGCCAGCCAGGCCGATTCGCGCGTTATCCTGGATCAGGGAGGAGCGGAGAAGTTGGTGGGGAAAGGCGATATGCTCTTCCTTCCCGCCGGGGAATCCCGTCCGCACCGCATACAGGGGTCTTACATAACCGAGGCCGAGATAACCCGGGTGACCGCCTTCATAAAAAGACAGACCTCCCCCGCCTACGAGGAGGAGATTGTCGAGGAAGCCCTCCAGGAGAAGACGAGCGAGGAGAGGGAGGACGAGCTGTTGGAGGAGGCCTTGGAGACGGTAGTGAGGTGCGGCATGGCCTCCGCCTCACTGCTGCAGCGCAAGCTCAGGATCGGTTATGCCCGGGCGGCCCGCTTGATTGACATGCTGGAAGACATGGGGGTGGTGGGCGCCCACGAGGGGAGCAAACCTCGAGCTGTGCTCATGACCCCCGAGGAACTGGAGGAAAGGAAGAGGAGGCTGGCAAGGGGGGAGGAGACGGCGAAGCCTCGCCAGGATGACCCTCGGGCGTGATCGAATAAGGGGATGGGCCGAAAATCCACTATTTAAGACGACTTTTTCTGTTCGCAGACTTTTCCGATAAAATAATCGAGTAGGTCGCTGGGGTTCTGCTGGGGTCATTGTTAATGGTTGTGGGGCACGATCTTTGAGCTGGCATCTGAGTGTGTGAACTTGCATTGATGAAACTAGGAGGCGCCGTGGCTAATCGGCTTGCTCAGGAGATCGAGAAGATACTCTCGGGCGCCGTGGGCGACTTCATCGCCAGGGCCACGTTGAAGAAGAACTGCGAGCTGATCGGCAAAACCCCGGACACCATAGAGCCTTCCGACCTTCCGCTTCTCGCAGAAAAGATCGAGAAATCAGTGTCGTTCTTCTCGGGGAAAGAAGTGGGCAGCGAAGTCTCCCGGAAGATAAGGGAGATAACGCCTTGATCCATTGTGCCTGTCCCCACCCGGAGGAAACGATGGCTATCAGGCCTGGTAGGGCTGAGCCCTCGAGGATAACCAGCCCCTTTACTCCGTTTTTCAGGTGACTTTGCGGAAAAAGCCTATAAAGTGGCCCGAAAAAAAGTGGTCCGAAAACAGGCCGGGATCCTGAGAAGAATGCCCAGGCCATCCCCGAAACGGGGGAACGTTCGAGGATCGAGGATCTAAACCGGAAAACGTAAATAGACTGTCCCGAGACCGTCTAAATGCCCATAAAGGTTACCCTTCACTTCAGGCATGTCTTGGTCGGATATGCCATCCTGTAACCGCTTAAGAGGAGATGGGCTGATGTATGTCCGGCCTTGAGGGGTTTACGTAGGCTTTCCAAAAGAGAACGTTTTTGTTATTACCGGTTTTGACATCTGAGGAAGGCCTGGTACCGTGCTTATGCGGTGACACATTTCTTATCAAGCCCGGAAAAGCGGGAGCGAGATAACCTTTGATCCTGGTCAGCTTCACTGGGACACAGTTACCGGAGAGGAGAAGATGGACAACGGGAAGGACGATTGCCGGCGAGACGATGGACCCGGGGAGGCGATCGTCGAGGGGAAGAGCTTCTTCCTCCTCACGCTGGGTTGCCCCAAGAACGAGGTGGACTCCGACCACATTGCGCAGGCACTGATGGAGAGCGGTTGGCGCAGGCTCCAGCGGCCGGAGGGGGCCGAGGTAATCATCGTGAACACCTGCGCCTTCATCGCGCCGGCGGTGG